>CAZUEE010000133.1:0-5927 GCA_964619175.1 uncultured Brachyspira sp.
TCACGCTGTATCCCTTCGGGAAAAACCGCCTTGTTATTAATAAAGTTAACGAATTCTTATTTTTATTACTCGCTGAAAGTGTGGAAAAGCATTTTATTTATCTTCCGGAGCGGGAACTACAGCCAAGTCGCTTACCCTTGCTCCTTCGGATATATTAACTATTTTTACTCCTTTTGCGTTTCTTCCAAGTTCTGGAATCGAATTCGCCTTAATTTTAATAGTCATATCGTCTGTAGTCACAACCATTATCTCGTCTTTATCTCCTACCGTTCTAACGCTTATAACTTTTCCCGTTTTATTGTCAAGTTTAATATAAATCTGACCATGTCCGCCTCTGCCTTTAACATTAAACTGTTTTGAAGATAATCTTTTGCCTATTCCGTTTTCGGTTATAACTATTAAAGATTCGCCTTTATGTATTCCGTTTCCAGATACGCAAATATCATCTCCAGAAAGAGTTATTCCTTTAACTCCTCCGGCGGCTCTTCCCATATTTCTAACTTTCTGCTCGTTTATTCTTAAAGCGAGTCCAGAATCGGTAGTCATAATGAAATCGTCTCCCGGTTGAACGGCGGATACGGCTACAAGTTCATCGTTATTTTCCAAAGTAAGAGCCAATATTCCTCGTTTTTTGGCGTTTTCAAGATGCTTTAATTCCATCTTTTTTATAGTTCCTTTTTTTGTCACCATTATAATCGACTGTTTAGGGTCAAAATCGGAAACTGTAAAATAGCTTGTAATTTTTTCATCCGGAGCGAGATTAAGTATAAATTTAATGCTTTTTCCTTGCGACAATTTCGTCAAAGCGGGTATTTCATGCACTTTCATCCAAAACGCTTTTCCTCTATCGGTAAATATAAATAAATAATCTTTAGTCGAAGCTACAAACAGATGCTCTATATAATGTTCTCCTTGAGATTTTCCGCCTTGAACTCCGACTCCGCCTCTTCCTTGCGTGCGATAACTTGAAGCTGCAACTCTCTTTATAAATCCTTGAGTAGTTATAGAAACGGCGACATCTTCATCATGAATCAAATCTTCTTCGTCTATTTCTGTGTCGTTAGTTTTTCCGACAATTTCGCTTTTTCTTTCGTCTCCGTATTTTTCGGATATTTTTTGAAGTTCGTTTTTTATAACAGCCAATATTTTATCAGGATGATTAAGCAAATCTTCGCAATAGGCTATAAATTCTTTTAATTCTTTTAATTCTTCTTCTATTTTTAATTTTTCTAAAGCGGTTAATCTTTTAAGAGGCATATCGAGTATGGCTTGAGCTTGTTTTTCGGACAATTTAAATGTCTTCATTAAAGTATTTCTTGCCGATTCAGTATTTTCGCTTTCTCTTATTATTTTTATAACTTTTTCTATATTTGCCTGCGCTATTAAAAGTCCTTCCAATATATGCGCTTTCGCTTTGGCTTGATTAAGGTCGTATTGAGTTCTTTTCGTTATAACTTCCACTCTATGGTCTACAAAATATTTAATAAGCTCTTTCAAATTAAGAACTTTAGGCTCTCCGTTAACCAAAGCCAAATTTATTATCCCGAAAGTAGTTTCCAAATCGGTATGTTTGAATAATTGATTCAAAACTATTTGAGTGGCGACTCCTCTTTTAAGCTCTATTACGAGTCTTATTCCCGCTCTATTGCTCGATTCATCTCTTATGTCGGAAATGCCTTCTATTTTCCCCTGTTTTACAAGTTCGGCGATTTTTTCATGCAAGGTAGTTTTTACCACATTATAAGGAAGTTCTTTAACTATTATGGCTTCTCTGTCTTTTTTTATTTCTTCTATCTCGAGTCTCGCCCTTAATTTTATTCTTCCCTTTCCCGTAGTATACGCTTCTTTGATTCCTTCTTTACCGTAAATAATTCCGGCGGTAGGAAAATCTGGTCCTTGAACATATTTCATTAAATCTTTGATTTCAACGTTTTTATTGTCTATATAATAAAAAATGGCGTTAATAACTTCTTTCAAATTATGAGGAGGCATATTGGTAGCCATACCGATAGCGATTCCCATGCTTCCGTTTACCAATAGTTGCGGAACGGTTGCGGGCAAAACCGAAGGCTCGGTTCTCGAATCGTCAAAGTTAGGAACAAATCTAACCGTATCCTTTTCAATATCGTTTAACATCTCTTCGGCAAAACGAGTCATTCTCGCTTCCGTATAACGCATAGCAGCTGGCGGGTCATCGTCCACAGAACCGAAATTACCCTGTCCGTCCACTAGTAAATATCTCATAGCAAAGTCTTGCGCCATTCTAACCATAGTTCCATAAACGGCGGAATCTCCATGCGGATGGTATCGGGCTAAAACCTCCCCAACCGTAGCAGCCGACTTCTTATAAGGTTTATCATGCGTAAGATTAGCGTCATACATCGCGTATAATATTCTTCTATGAACGGGCTTTAAACCGTCTCTAACATCTGGAAGCGCTCTAGAAACTATAACGCTCATAGAATATGTCAAATAGGATTCTCTCAATTCGTTTTCTATAGATATATGATTTACTCTTTTAAGTATATCTTTCGTTAGAGTTGAATACTGCCTCTCTTCAGAACCGTTGTCGTTATTTTTATTTTTCTTAATCGCCATATCTATTCATCCTTAAAATATTTAAAAAATATTATATCATTAAAGTATATAATTATCAATATCAAATAATGTATTTAATTTTAATTAGATTTATCGTTAAAATTAAAACTTGAAAAAATATTTATAGTTTATATAATAATATTTTCCAATAAGTTTATTTATGGAGATTATGGAGAATAGAATATAATGTTAAATATAACGAATATAATAATAGTCGCCGTAATTGTAATAATTGTGGCATTTGCCTTGATTTTATTCATAGTTTTAAAGAAAAATAATAAAAGTAAAGTTTCATTAACGGGTCATCAAAATAAATTCTCTCTTTCGTCTTTATTTAATGTTTCGGCTATCAACGAAGAGTTTTTTGCCAATTTGGAAAATACTTTAATAACTGCGGATGCGGGAATCGAAACTACAAAAGATATAATATCAAAATTGAGGGAATTTATAGAAGAAAATTCCATTAAAGAACCAGCGGAAGCAAAAAAATATTTAAGAGAGATTTTAATATCAAAATTTATACCAAAAAAATTGGAATTAAAAGATAAAAATATATTGTTTATTGTAGGCGTAAACGGAGTGGGCAAAACCACAACTATAGCAAAATTGGCAAATATTCTAAAAAAAGAACATAATATTATAATAGCCGCTTCCGACACTTTTAGAGCAGCCGCAATAGAACAGTTGGAAGAATGGGCAAATAGATTGTCGGTTTCTATAGTTAAAGGACAGCAGGCGGGCGACCCGGCGAGCGTTTTATTCCAAGCTTTGGATAAGGCAAAATCGATAAACGCCGATACGATTATTGTCGATACCGCAGGAAGATTTCATAATCAGGATAATTTAATTCGACAACTTGAAAAAATGAAAAAAATAGCTACCGAAAGATTTTCAGAATTTAATTTTATTCCTATATTGGTGCTTGATGCAAATGTTGGACATAACGGAATCGAACAGGCTAAAGTATTTTATGATTCTCTAAATATAGCGGGCGCGATAGTTTCAAAAATGGACAGTTCGGCAAAAGGAGGAGTTGCGATAAGTATTGCCTATTATTTGTCTATCCCGATATTTTATAGCGGATACGGTGAAAAAGTGGAAGATTTCAAAGAATTTGATATTGAAAATTTTGTGGATTCCATATTAAAATAGAGTTAAAATAAAATAATTAGGAAAAATTATTAAATAGTTAATGGAGTCTTTATTATGATTTTAACGATTAAACCAAGCGATATTTTCGGTTCGGTATATATTCAAATTAGCAAAAGCGACACTCATAGAGCTTTGATTGCGTCTTTTTTAGCGGACGGAGAAAGCGTATTAAAACCTTGGATGGAAGATGTGGGAATCGACATTATCGCCACAAAAGAAGCTATTTCAAATTTTGCCGATTTTCAAATAGAAAAAGATTGTTTGAAAGTTATTCCAAAAAATAAAAATATAAATAATGTAACCATAGACGTAAAAGAATCGGGAAGCAGTTTAAGATTATTGATTCCCGTAGTGTCGGCTTTAGGAATTAGAGCAAAATTTATAGGTTCTAAAAAATTATTCAGTCGTCCTCTTGGAATATACGAAAAAATATGGCTTAAACAAGGTTTGACTTTCGATTTGAAAGAAGATTCTTTAACAGTAGAAGGAAAATTAAAAAGCGGAGATTTTAGTATAGAGGGAAGTATAAGCAGTCAATTTGTAAGCGGATTATTATTCGCTCTGCCTTTATTGGATGGCGATTCAAAAATAACGATAGAAGGAGAATTGGAATCCGCTCCGTATGTTATGATGACTTTAAAAACCTTAAAATCGGCAAAAATAGAGACAAGCAAACATGCCGACAATAATATTATAGAAATTTTTGGCTCTCAAAAATACTCTCCGATTAATTACGAGATTGAAGCGGATTGGTCGCATGCGGCGTTTTTTGCAGCGGCAGGAGCATTGGGAGGAGAGGTTACATTATACGGATTAAATAAATATTCGATTCAAGGAGACAAAGAGATACTTAATATATTAAAGTTTATGGGAGCTTTGATTATATACAACGAAGACAGTTCCATAACGATTAAAAAAACCTCAAAATTAAATTCTTTGGATATAGATATTTTAAATATTCCCGATTTAGCCCCGATATTAGTCGCTCTCGCCTCTACGGCAAAAGGAACTACAAAATTATATAACGCAAAAAGATTGAAGTATAAAGAAAGCGACAGAATAAACGATTTAAAAGACAGTTTCAATAAAATAGGAGCAAAGATAACTTCAACCGAAAACGAAATATATATAGAAGGAGTAGACAAATTAAACGGTGGAAAAACATCTTCACATAACGACCATCGTATAGCTATGGCTCTTTGCGTATCTTCGATAGTTTGCGATAACGATATCATTATAGACGATGCGAAATCTATAAAAAAATCTTCCTTTAATTTTATCGAACAATTTAGAAGTATAGGCGCAAAAATAGAAGAGAAATAACAATACTAAACCTATAAAAAATTAATTTTGACTTTTAAAATAATTTTTCTTATTTCTAAATTTTAATCTTAAAACTCTAAATAAAGCTTCGGCAATTATATTTTTAGACATTTTCGATTGTCCGCTTCTTCTTTCGTAAAATATTATAGGTTCTTCCGACACTTTATAACCGTTGCTTTCAAAAGAATAATTCATTTCTATTTGAAAAGAATAACCCGTTGAAAGTATATTGTCAAAATTCATGTTTTTAAGAACGGATACTCTGAAACATTTGAATCCTCCCGTTATATCCATTATCTTAGAACCAAGAACTAAAGACGCGTATCTGTTTCCATAATATGATAAAAATAATCTTCTAAGGGGCCAATTAACCACACTTATTCCGTTGCAATATCTCGAGCCTATAACCAAATCTAATTTTTCATTTTCCATTCTTTCAATAAACTTTATTACAAAATTCGGGTCATGCGAAAAATCGGCGTCCATTTCCACTACATAATCGGGATTATAAGAAAACGAATGCTTAAACCCCGATATATACGCGGGACCCAAACCCTCTTTTTTTTCTCTCTTTAATAAATGAACCCTATTATTGTTAAGATATTTTTCTACTATATTTGCCGTTTTGTCTGGGCTATTATCGTCTACTACTAAAATTTCTATATATTCTGGCAATTTCAAAACCGTATTTATCATTTTTTCTATATTATCTTTTTCGTTATAAGTTGGAACTATTATTATAGCTTTCATTTTTCTTCCATTTTTTATAAATTGTAAATTTGATTATAGAATAATTATAAAAAAAAACAAGAATTTTTATATAATTTTATGATTACGTTTTGATAATGCAAGGC
>CAZUEE010000134.1:0-3645 GCA_964619175.1 uncultured Brachyspira sp.
TGTCATTAGAAGATTTATTTTACAAAGTGTGGAAATACATACAAAATAAAATTCTAAATTCTTATATAACAAGTGGCTTCCCCACGCAGGACACAAAGCGAAAACCACATTGTTATTTAATAAAGTTAACGAATTCTGACTTCGTCCACGCTGTGTGCTACAGCGATGACGATGCATTTTTGTCAACTATGTTTTATTTCCCATATTCTCTTGTTTAACTTTCTTATCTATAACCGCTCTTTTTGAAAGTTCGTCTTTTATATCATTTAAAGTTATATTTTTTTCTACCATTAAAACCAAACTATGATACAATAAATCTGCAAGTTCGTATATAATCTCTTTCTTGTTGTCGTTTTTGGCTCCTATTATAACTTCAGAAGATTCTTCTCCAATCTTTTTTAATATTTTATCTATTCCGCTATTAAAAAGATAAGTCGTATAAGAGCCTTCTTTATCGTTTATTTTTCTTTCGTTTATTAGTTCGTATAGTTTATATATAGAAAAATTTTTATAATTTTCTTTTTCGTAAATTTCGTTCATGAAACATGAAATAGCTCCCGTGTGGCATGCTGGACCGTCTTTAATCACTTCTACAATCAAAGCGTCATTATCGCAATCGCTTTTTATATTCTGTATATGCTGATAATTTTTTGAAGTTTCGCCTTTTCTCCAAAGTTTTTTTCTACTTCTGCTATAGAAACAAGTTTTGCCTTCTCTAACGCTTATTTCCAAACTCTCTTTATTCATATATGCTAAAGTTAAAACTTCTTTAGTGTAATAATCGACCACTATGGCTGGAATAAGTCCGTTGTCGTCAAATTTTAAATTTTCAATATTTTGCATAATTTATAATCTCACTTTTATATTATTATTTTTTAAATATTCTTTCAAATCTTTTATGTCTATCTCTTTAAAATGAAATATAGAAGCTGCAAGCCCCGCATCCACTCCTTTAACTTTAAAAACTTCTTTAAAATGTTCCATAATTCCAGCTCCGCCCGAAGCTATTATAGGAATTGAAACATGACTCGATATTTCTTTTAACAAATCTATATCGAAACCGTTTTTAATTCCGTCCGTATCGATACTATTTATTACGAGTTCTCCCGCTCCGTTTTTCTCTCCTTCGATAACCCATTCTATCGCGTCAATATTTGTATTTTCTCTTCCGCCTTTAATGAACACCGAATATTTTTGATTTACTTTTTTTATATCTACCGAAAGCACCACGCATTGATTTCCGTATTTCTCGGCTGCCTCTCTTATCAAGTTTGGATTTTTTACCGCTCCAGAATTTACGCTGACTTTATCCGCCCCAGATTTCAAAACTCTATCGAAATCTTCTATTTTATTTATTCCTCCGCCTACAGTTAATGGAATAAAAATTTCTTTCGCCACTCTTTCAAGTGTATCGACAAACAAATTTCTGTTTTCATAAGAAGCCGTTATATCGTAAAACACGAGTTCGTCCGCCATAGAATTATTATAATATTTTGCAAGCTCTACGGGGTCATTTACATCTTTGAGCGATGTAAAATTAGCTCCCTTTACGACTCTTCCGTCTTTAACATCCAAACATGGTATAATTCTTTTAGTTATCATTTTTAATCCAAAATTATTTAGCGATGCTTATTATTTTTTTTAAATCTATTTTTTTTTCGTATATCGCTTTTCCAACGATAGCGCCGTCTATATTCATTTCTTTAAGTTTTATAATTTCCTCTTCGTAAGTTATTCCGCCAGAAGCTATTATATTGCAGGAAATTTTACTTTTAAGTTCTTTATAAATATTCAAATTAGTTCCCGACAATTTTCCGTCTTTCGATATGTCTGTATAAATTATCGTATCGATTCCCATAGAATCAAGTTTTTTACAAAAATCTATCGAATCTTCTTTTTTAATTTCTTTCCAACCTTTAATCGCCACATTTCTATCTCTCGCATCAACAGAAACGGCTATATTTTTTTTATATTTGTTAATCATTTTCTCTAAAAAATTCGAATCTTCAAAAGCTATTGTTCCGAGTATGATTCTTTTAACTCCGATATCCAAATATTTTTTTATCGTTTCTTCGTTTCTTATGCCGCCTCCGACTTGAGTAAATAAATTGCATCTTTTAATTATTTTTTCTATCGTATTAAAATTAAAAGTATTTCCTTCGCTCGCTCCGTCCAAATCGACTATATGCAAATTTTCGCTTGCGCTTTCTATAAAGAAATCCAATACTTCCATAGGGTTAGTAAAATAAGTTTTTTTATTATTATAATCTCCTTCTGTTAATCGAACCGCTTCTCCGTTCTTCAAATCTATGGCGGGAAATATTTTCATTTTATAATAATCTCCTTAAAATAAAAATCGTATCAAAAAAATTATATTAAATCTTTAAAACCTTTCAATATATTAAGTCCCGTATTTCCGCTTTTTTCAGGATGAAATTGTATTCCGTAAACATTATTTTTTTTAACTACAGCGGGAATATCGATATCGTATTCCGAGTCGGCTATTATACTTTCTTCGCAATTTTTTGCGTAATAAGAATGAACGAAATAAACAAACTCGTCGTTGTCAATATACTTAAATATTTTGTCCGCTTTTTTTATATTCAAATTATTCCATCCCATATGAGGAACTTTTAATTCTTTATTTTTTAAATCTTTTTCTATTGGGCAAATTTCCCCTTTTATAAGACCTAGTCCATCGTATTCTCCATATTCGTAACTTTTGTCAAAAAACATTTGCATTCCCAAACATATTCCCAAAATAATTTTTCCTTTTTTGCTCTCTTCGATTAAAGTTTCTTTTAGAATTCCTCCGTTCTTTTTTTTAAGTTTTTCTATAGCGTCTCTAAAAGCTCCGACTCCCGGCAAAATTATCGCTTCGGAATTTTTTATAATATTCGTATCGTCGGTTAATTTATTTTCTATGCCGACATAATTTAAAGAAGACATAAGGGAGAATAAATTTCCGACTCCGTAATCTATTATCGAAACCATTTTATACAACCTTTTATAATAAACCTTTTGTTGAAGGAATTTCGTCTTTATATTTTTCGTCTATCTCTACGGCTTGAGAGAGCGACTTTGCAAAACCTTTAAAAATTGATTCTATAATATGATGAGTATTTTCTCCATGAAAAGTTTTTATATGCATCGTTATATTCATCGAATTCGTAAAAGCCGTAAAAAATTCTTTAACCAATTCCGTATCGAAATCTCCAACCTTTTGATTAATTAAATTAGATTCAAAAATTAAATGACTTCTCCCGCATATATCTATAGCAACCAAAGTTAAAGCTTCGCACATAGGCATAAAAAAATTTCCGTATCTTTTTATTCCTTTTAAATCTCCAATCGCTTTAGAAAAACATTTTCCCAAAACTATTGCCGTATCTTCCACCGAATGATGATAATCTATATAAATGTCTCCTTCGCATACCACTTCCAAATCGAATCTTCCATGACGAGCGAACAAATCGAGCATGTGGTCTAAAAATCCCACTTTAGTTTTATTTAAATATTTTCCCGTTCCGTCTATATTTAATTTAATTTTAATTTTCGTTTCGTTAGTGTTTCTTTCAATTTCGGCTTTTCTCATATTATTTTCTCCTTTTTAATTATTTTATCTATTTTATTCTTAAAAATTAA
>CAZUEE010000134.1:3745-5890 GCA_964619175.1 uncultured Brachyspira sp.
AAAATTAATCGATTATTTTTTTTAAAGCGTTTATAAAAATAATCATCTCTTCGTCCGTTCCTATAGTCACTCTTATAAAATTATTAATAATGTCTTGTTTAAAATATCTCACTAAAATTCCGTTATTTTTTAATTTAAAATAAATATCTTCGGCAAAAATTTTATCATGCGAAATAAATAAAAAGTTGGATTTGGAATCTAAAACTTTAAATCCCAAATTTTTTAATTCTTCTTTGGTTTTCTCCCTCGTGTTTATAATTTTTGAAATAGATTCTTTAAAATATTTTTCGTCTTTAAAAGCCTCTATTCCAGCTAAAATAGAAAGCCTGTTTATCGTATATGAATTAAAAGAAAATTTGATATTTTTAAGTCCTTTTATCAATTCCTTATTTCCGAAAGCAAATCCCAAACGCATTCCAGCCAAACTCCTCGATTTTGAAAAAGTTTGTATAACGAGCAAATTATCGTATTTATTTATAAGTTTAATCGCCGATTCTCCTCCAAAATCTATATAAGCCTCGTCTATTATTACTATATTATTTAAATTTGTTTTAATTATCTCTTCCACATCGTTTAATTTTAATAATATTCCCGTAGGAGCGTTCGGATTTGCTATAACTATTCCAGAATCTAAATTTTTGTAATTATTTATATCTATAGAAAAATCTTCTTTAAGCGGAATTTTTTTTTCGTTTAAATCGAACAAATCGGAATATACCGAATAAAAACTATAGGTTATATTAGGATAATAAATTTTATCTCCTTTATTAAAAAACGCCATAAAAGAAAACGCGAGTATTTCATCCGAACCGTTTCCTATAAAAATATTTTCTATTTCAAGTTTATATTTTTTTGCAATTTCGTTTTTTAAATCGCTTATGTCTGGGTCGGGATACAATCTCAAATCGTCAAAATTACTTTCTATTATAACTTTTTTAACATTTTGAGAGGGCGGATAAGGAGATTCGTTAGTATTAAGTTTAATGTATTTTTTATCTTTAGGTTGCTCGCCTTGAACATATGGAATAACGGAATTCGCTTTATCGCTTAAAAATTTACTCATTTTAAACTCTGTATAAATTTTTCGTAAACCAATTATATATGATATTTAATATAAATAAAAGCGTTTACTTAAATGATTTTATAATTATTTAATAGCCTCTATATGAATCGTAGCCTCGATGGATAATTTTTCTCTAATTGCGTTTTCAAAAGCAGTCGCCATATTATGCGCTTCAAAAACAGTCATGTCTTTAGGAAAACGAATGTGAAAAGTAACTTCAGTATGAGAGCCGTAAATATGAATATGGAAATGATGCAAACTATCGCCGTTTAAATCAAGTTTGTCCGCTATATTTTTTATCCCGTTTATAATCTCTTCGGAAGGATATTCCCCAATTAAAGGTTTTACGCTCGACTTTATTACATCGAAAGCTGCGATAAATATAACTATCGAAACCAATATACTTAATATAGCGTCCAACTGCCAAAAATTTTTACCGATTAAAATTCCAATCAATATTATTATAGAAGTAATGCTATCGCTTCTATGATGCCAAGCGTCAGCGTATAATGATTTCGCCCCAGATTTTCTATAAGCCCAAAAAGAATATTGAGCGAGAAGTTCTTTTATTATAACGGAAACTACCATCGCTATAATAGACATTTTATTGAAATAAGCAACTTGTTTATTAAGCAAATTTTTTATAGCCTCTGCAAAAAAAGTATATCCGATAAAAATAAGCATTATTCCGACAATAAAACTCGTTATAAGTTCTATTCTGCCATGCCCGAAAGGATGTTCTTTATCTGCGGGCTTTTTGGAAAATACTCCGCCAATTATTACGATTATACTACTTATACTATCGCTTAAAGAATGCCAAGCGTCCGCGATAATAGAAAGAGAACCAGACAGTATTCCAACCGCATATTTGAAAGCAAATAATAATATATTGATTATGACTGAAATTATTCCTTCTATTATCATGTATCTTGATTTCTTTTTGTTATCAATCATTTTATTAAACCTTATTTTATTAATATTAATTTGCTATTTTATCTTAACACAAGAATAATATTTTATTTGCAAATGTCAATAAAATATTATTTCATTAAATATTAAAGTTGACAAAATTTTTAAATATC
>CAZUEE010000135.1:0-5879 GCA_964619175.1 uncultured Brachyspira sp.
CCTACAAACTTAATTGTTTACTAAAAATTTTAATTATTTAAGGAGGCAGTAAATGAGATAAAAATTAAATAAAAGTTTAATTAGTAATTTAATGAAGAAACATAACGAATTAATTTGGGAATAAAGTCATGAAAAAATAAAAATTTAAAATGCCAGATTATGCCTCGAAAAAATAAGGCGATAGTTTTGGTAAAGGATAAAGACAATGAAAAATATTTTTTTAAAAGCCATAGCTTTATTTTCTATAGCAAGCATGCAAATTTTCGGTATGTATGGAGTTGATACGGATTGGATTGACTTCCTAACGGACGGTAATCAGTTTAGAGCAAGACTTGAAACTTTGGGTTTTGTTTTGGGTAACGACACTATTAAAGGAACTTTCGGTTTTGATAATGGAGCGGGAGGAACTTTAGGTGCTTTAATTTCACAAAATAGCAGAAATGTCGATTATTATGATTTTATTCCTCATACTTCGCTTGGGATAGCTTATACCTCTTCTGCAATCAGCGTAGGCGTGGGTTATTCTTTAAGTATTGGACATAAATTTCAGAAATATAACGGTAATGCCACCCCTAAAACTGTTGTGGCGACTGGGCATACTCCGGTTTTAGTTTTGAACATGTTTGATGACGCTTTTAGGATGGCTATTCCTATTCAAGTCGTATCTATAAGCGATAAATTATATAATGGCACTGAACGAAATATAACCGCCGTAAAATTGGATTCTGAATTCAGATATTATACGGGAATGGATATACTAACTCAAGTCCGACTATATTTTAGATACGGATACAATACCGTTAAAGACGGTTCGGCTAAAAGTAAATATGAAACTTTGGGATTTGACTTTAGACTTTATTTCGGCGCTATGGTGGAAGATGTAGCTCTCGAGCCTTTTATTAAAATAGTTTACGATACGGGTTTAAGTAAAAATCTTCCCGCTGCAAATCTTAATTTTAATGTTATAGAAGAGCTTAAAGGTTCAGATAACATAGCAGGCGAATTTTCAAATGCTGGCAACTACACATATGGAGTTAATAGTTTTGATAAAACCGCTTGGCAAGTGACTTTAATGCCCGCTTTGGGATTAAGCGCAAATTCCGATATAGTATCGTTTTATTTAGAACCTTCTTTAGGATTAGAGATTAAGGGAAGTCAGTATAATAATCAAAAGGATACATATTCTTTAGCTTGGAATGTTTACGGAGAAATTAGTATTACTCCTATTCCGAATTTAGAATGGTATTTTGAAGCAGAACTAGATAATGAAGATAGAGCTTTAAGATTTAATGGCACTACTGGTATAACTTGGTATTTGCCAACATTATAAAATATAAATAATTTGATTACAAGGGGTTTTAATAATAAAGCCCCTTGTTATTAAATAATAAATTTTCTATAATCTTTTCAATTTTTAATTTTCTAATTTTTTTTTAATTAAGGAAAAAATTTATAAATATATTTTAGATTTTTAACTTGAAAAAATATTAATATCGTGTATTATATAATTTATAATAACATTTTATATATTAATGGAGAAATTAATGAAGTTGCCCGTAGATAATAATAAAATAAACGAAATGATAGATTTGGCGCTTGAAACTTCTATGGCTGGAGATGGAGGACCGTTTTCTTCTATGATTATTGAAAGCAGTTCTTTAAATGTTGTCGCTATAGCTAGTAATTCAGTCTTGAAAGATAAAGACCCAACGGCACATGGAGAGATAAACGCGATAAGAAAAGCTTGCAAAATATTAAATAAAGAAAATTTGGAAGGTTATAGTTTAATAACGAGCAATGAACCTTGTCCTATGTGTATGTCCGCCATAATGTGGGCGAGATTAGATAATTGGTATTATATAGCCGATAGCGCTACAGCTGCTCAAATAGGTTTTGACGATGTGGAATTTTACAAAAGACTTCAACTTATAATGAGAATGAAAAAAGTTCCTTCGGAGTATAAAAAATTATTTAGACTCGACAACGAAGAAGCGTATTTAAAAATAAAAGCGTCTTTTCAAGAATATACTTCTAAAAATAAAAATTTGTATTGATATTAGTTGAAAAAATATTGCAATCGTATATAATACTGTTTTCTATAAAAAGTAAAAAATATTGAAATTTTAATTCTACTATTTTTAAATTTTATTTTAAGGATTTTATTTATGGAAAAACTTTTCAAATTAAGAGAAAACGGAACGAATATTAAAACCGAGATTATAGCGGGTTTTACGACTTTTATGACTATAGCTTATATATTAGCCGTAAATCCGAGCATACTTGGAGCGACCGGCATGGATAAAGGCGCTTTATTTACCGCAACGGTTATATCGTCTTTAATAGCCACTTTGATAATGGCTTTGCTTGCCAATCTCCCATTCGCATTGGCTCCGGGCATGGGATTAAACGCTTTTTTTGCTTATACCGTTGTTATTGGAATGGGGTATAGTTGGCAAACGGCTTTAACCGCTGTTTTTACGGAAGGAATTATTTTTATAATACTTACCGCTTTTAATGTGAGAGAGGCTATAGTCAATAGTATTCCTCTTAATATGAAAAGAGCAATATCCGTTGGAATCGGACTTTTTATAGCTTTCATAGGACTTCAAAACGCTCAAGTCATAGTTAATAATGACGCTACTTTAATAGGACTAGGAAATATAACTTCTGGAAACGGACTGCTTGCCATTATAGGTATCGTTATAATATCCGTATTGTTAAGCTATAATGTTAAAGGCGCTATTTTGCTTGGAATACTCATAACTTCTATAATAGGAATTCCTATGGGAATAACGAAATTGTCTCCTCATGGAAGTTTTGTCCCTCCTTCATTAGCTCCGATAGCTTTTAAGTTTGACTTTAGCAATATATTTAGCCCAAATATGATTATAGTAATATTCACATTTTTATTCGTCGATATTTTCGATACAGTAGGAACTTTAGTCGGAGTATGCACTAAAGCGAATATGCTTACAAAAAACGGTGAAGTTCCAAGATGCAAACAGGCTTTATTTGCAGATTCTGTCGGAACGGTAATCGGGGCATGTTTGGGAACTTCAACAGTAACCACTTTTGTGGAAAGCGCTTCCGGAGTAGCCGAAGGTGGGAAAACGGGTTTAACTTCTTTAGTTGTTTCGATACTTCTTTTTGTATCTTTATTTTTATCGCATATATTTTTATCGATACCTGCTGCAGCAACCGCTCCCGCTTTAATTATAGTGGGATTATTTATGATGACTCCTATACTTGAAATTAATTTTGAAGATTATACCGAATCGATACCTGCGTTTATATGTATTATATTTATGCCTTTCGCTTACAGTATCGCAGAAGGTATAACTTTTGGAGTTTTATCTTTTACGCTTTTAAAATTAATATCGGGAAAAGTTAAAGAAATTTCGACATTTACTTGGATATTGTCGGCGTTTTTATTGTTAAAGATATTTATGCCTTTGATACAAAAAATGATTAATTAAAAATAACTAAAAAATAATTAAAAGCGGGGAATTAAAATATCTCCGCTTTTTTATTTAAAATATTTCTATAATATAATTTTTATAACGCGCTTCCTTTAGTCGGAACATAAAGAGAAGACATATCTACATTTTCCAATTCCAATAATTTTAATTTATTTTTTATTCCTCCTCCGTATCCGATTAAACTTCCGTTTGCTCCTATTACTCTATGACATGGAATAATTATTGATATTGGATTATGTCCCACGGCGTTTCCTATAGCTTGTGCCGACATCGATTTTTTCCCCATTTTAATTGCGATTTGTTTTGCTATATTTCCGTATGTGATTGTTTTTCCGTAAGGTATATCGCATAATATTTTCCAAACATTTTGCCTAAATTCGTTTCCGTCTGGAGAGAGTTTTAATTTTTTAATAGACGGTTTTTCTCCTCTAAAATATTTATCAAGCCAACATTTAGTTTTAATAAAAATATCCAATTTGTCATTTAAAGTAATTTTTTCTTCATGAATTTTATTGTAAAATCTATGGCATTTAAATTTCAAAACGGTTAAACTATCTCCATCGCTTTCGAGTATGATTTTACCAAAAGGCGAATCGTAATAAGTTTTATATTTCATTTTATTAACTCCGACTTTTATTTGTTTTATTATTTTGCAGATTATAATTATAAAGAAAAATTTATTCTTCCGTTTTCCACATTAACATTCGCCACAAAAATTTTCACTTTATCGCCAAGTTCGTAAGCTTTTACTTTTTCTATAAAAACGCTTTGCATATCTTGATAGAATCTATAGTCCGAACCTACATAATAAGACTCGATAAATCCTTCGATTTCAAGTCCTTCTATTTCTACCGTTATTCCGTTTTTTGATATAGAACTTATTATTCCGTAATATTCATCTCCCAATCTACCTTTCATATATCTTGCCGCTTTTATTTGTCTAATATCTCTTTCCGCTCTATTTGAAGTTTTGTCGAGTAAAGACAATTTTTCTACCAGATTTTTAGACAAATCTTTTAATTTTGAATCTATTTCTTTATCTCCGTCTATTAAAATCGATTTAACTATTCTATGGTTAATTAAATCGACGTATCTTCTTATAGGCGATGTGAAATAAGTATAATAATCAAGTCCCAAACCGAAATGACTTTTATTTATAACACTGTAGGAAGACGGCGTCATAGAACGAAGCAAAACGGGAATTAACAAATTTTCTTCCGCTTTGCCTTTTATATTTTCTAAAAATCCTTTTATATCGTAATCGTTACTATCTAATTTTTTTAATTCATAGCCTTTATTATGAGCTAGTATTTTAAAATTATTAAATCTATATTCGTCAGGCAAACCATGATAACGATATATAACTCCGTCATAATCTTTTAATCTTTTAGCTATTTCTCTATTTGCAAGAAGCATTAATTCTTCTATTATATGAGCCGATTCTTTTTTCTCTTCAGCATAAAATTCGATTGGAAAACCTTCTTCGTTTAATATTATTTTTATATCGCTATTGTCGAATTCTATCGCCTTCCCTTCTTTTCTTTTTTTATACAAAATATTTTTTACTTCTAAAGCGTTATTTATTAATTCTATAATCCAATTTTCTTCTTCGACTTTTTTATTTATAATATCTTCCGCATAATTATAAGATAATCTTCTGTCGGATTTTATCAAACTTTTGCAAATATTCGATTCTATAACATCGCCTTTGCTATCGATAATAAAAATTAAAGTTATTGCAAATCTATCCTCGTTTTCATTTAAAGACATCGTATTGTTCGATAAAATTTCGGGAAACATATTATAAACTTTGTCTATAAGATAAGACGAATTTCCTCTGTTTCTCGCTTCCAAATCTAAAGGAGAATCGATATCTATAAAATGACTTACATCGGATATATGAATATAGACTTTGTATTTTTCTTCTATTTTTTCTATACTTATCGCATCGTCCAAATCTTTAGAATCTTCTCCGTCTATGGTTATAGTTTTTATACTTCTTAAATCCGTTCTATTATCGATATCGAATATTGCATTATTATTAATTTCGTTTGCAATTTTTAATAATTCTTCGTTAAAATCAGATTTGATATTATAAGCGTCCGATATGATTTTTGAATCCAATTTCGCGTTTTGAGGATTTACCAATATTTTCTTATTTTGAACTCTTTTGGGAGCTTCTTCTTTTCCTTCAAGTTTATTAATATAATAAATTCCTTCTTTAGTCGCTTTTAATAAATTATTGTCCGTTTTTTGAATATAGCCTTCGCTAATCGCTTTTCTTATTAAATTTGTTAATGCGGTTTTTTCTATCACCGTTTTGGAATTGAATTTTATAAATATATTATAGTCGGTTTGATTTTTTATTAATTTTTTTATAATTTCTTCGATAGTTTTCAT
>CAZUEE010000136.1:0-5857 GCA_964619175.1 uncultured Brachyspira sp.
TGGTGGATTCCAATTAGAAAGTGGCGAGATAATTTTAGAAATAAATTTAGTAGATTAAATGATTTAAGATAATTTTTATTATCCACTTTCCACAATAAATTTAATCATTAATAAACCTATTGAAGTTTATCAAATTATTAATTATAATCTTTTTAATAAATTTTAAAATATTAGGAATTTTTATTTTATGGAAAAAGTTAATATAAGTCTTATAGGCGTTGGGAGAATGGGACAATTCCATCTCAATGTTATAAATCAAATAAACTCTATAAATTTAGCGGGAATTTACGATACGGATAAAAAACATTTAAACGAAATTTCAAGCAAATATAATTTAAATAGTTTCGGAAGTTTGGAAGAAGCGATTGACGAATGCGACGCCGTTATAATAGCGAGTCCCACAAAATTTCATTTCGATATAGCTAAAAAATCTATTCAAAAATGCAAACATGTTTTAGTCGAAAAACCTATGACCGAAAATTATATTCAAGCTCAAGAATTGGAAGAGATTGTAAAAGAAAAAAACATTATATTTCAAGTAGGACATGTGGAAAGGTTTAACGGAGCGGTTCAGGAATTGCATCGTATAATAGAAAATCCGTATTTAATAGAAGCTAGAAGATTAGCTCCGTTTACTCCGCGTATAACCGATGTTGGAGTAGTGTTCGATATTATGATTCATGATTTGGATATAGTGACATCTTTAGTAAAAAAACCTCTAATAAGATTTTCTGCAAGCGGAAAAAGAATAAAAACGAAAAACGAAGATATTGCAAGCGCGTTATTGGAATTTGAAGGAAATACTATAGCGACAATAAATGCAAGCAGAGTAACACAGGAAAAAATTCGCACTTTGGCGATTAGCACGGAAGAAGCGCATTTTATTTTGGATTATGCCACGCAAGATATAACTATACATCGTCAAGCTGCTAGTCAAAGTAAAATAAAAACTTCCGTAGGAATAAATTATACTCAAGAATCTATAATAGAGAGAGTATTTATTCACAGAAATAATCCGCTTACATTGGAAGACGAACATTTTGCCAACTGTATATTGGGAAAAGATAAAAAATTAGTTTCCATAGAAGATGATGTTCGAACGATTAAACTTACCGAAAGTATTTTAAATAAAATAAAAGAAACTTGGTGATAATAGTTTTTATATTTTTCAAACAAGAATTTTTTTATTTTTTTTAAATATAAATAAAAAATCAAGATAATTATATTGAAAAATAATCGTTTTTGTTATATTATAAAAATGTATTTAATTTATAATTTTATTAATTTTAATTTAAGGAGAATAAGATAATGGTTAAATTTTCAGATTTAGGTTTAGTCAATAGTAGGGAGCTTTTTAAAAAAGCGGTTAGCGGCGGATACGCAATTCCGGCTTTCAATTTCAATAACATGGAACAACTTCAGGCTATAATTCAAGCCTGCGCCGAAACTAAAAGTCCGGTTATACTTCAAGTTTCTTCTGGCGCAAGAAAATACGCCAATCAAACTCTATTAAGATATATGGCTCAAGGCGCTGTGGAATATGCAAAAGAATTGGGAGCAAATATTCCTATAGTTTTGCATTTAGACCATGGCGACAGTTTGGAACTTTGTCAAAGCTGCATAGAATACGGTTTTTCTTCCGTTATGATAGACGGCAGTCATCATGAATACGATAAAAATGTGGAATTAACCAAAAGCGTGGTAGAATACGCTCATAAATACGATGTTACGGTAGAAGGCGAACTTGGAGTATTGGCTGGAGTGGAAGACGATGTGTCAGCCGAACAACATACTTATACGCGCCCCGAAGAAGTTGAAGATTTCGTTAAAAAAACGGGAGTAGATTCTCTTGCAATATCAATAGGAACTAGCCATGGAGCTTATAAATTCAAACCCGGACAAAATCCTAAAATAAGGCTCGATATTCTTAAAGAGATAGAGAAAAAAATCCCCGGTTTCCCTATAGTTTTGCATGGTTCTTCTAGCGTTCCTCAAGAATATGTTAAAACGATTAACGAAAACGGAGGAAAATTAGACGATGCCATAGGAATTCCAGAAGAGCAGTTAAGAGAAGCTGCAAAAAGCGCCGTATGTAAAATTAATATAGACAGCGATTCTAGACTCGCTATGACAGCAGCTATAAGAAAAGTATTTCATGATGACCCTAAAGAATTCGACCCTCGAAAATATTTGGGACCTGCAAGAGACGAAATGAAAAAACTTTATATGCATAAAATAAATAGCGTTTTAGGAAGCAACAACAAAATGTAAGGATAAATTATGGGAAAACAACATAGAAAAGTAGTTAAAAGAAAAAGAGCCGCAAGAAGAATAAAAAGACAAAAAGAAGCGCTAAACGGCAAAACAAAATAAGAAATAAAATAAGGGCGTAAGGTTTTCTTATGCCCTTATATTTTAAAAAATTTTCTCGATTAAATAATAAAAAAATAATAATAAATAATTATAATATAAGGATATAAAATGAAAAGAATAATAACTTTTTTAATTTTTGCTATTTTAAGTTTAATTTCATGTTCAAATAAAACTGACAAATCTCCTTTGGCTATACAAACGGATTTTGGAAGAAAAGACAATGCTGTCGCAAGTATGTATGGAGTCGCTTTAAGCGTAGATAAAGATTTAAAAGTTTACGATTTAACTCATGAAATTCCCGCATATAATATTTGGGAAGCGGCTTTGAGATTAGACCAAACCGCAAGATATTGGCCTAAAGGAACTGTATTTATAAATGTGGTAGACCCCGGAGTCGGAACGGAAAGAAAATCCGTAGTTATGAAAACTAAAAACGACTACTATTTTGTAACTCCAGATAACGGAGCTTTAACTTTTGTGGCGGAAAGTTTGGGAATCGAAGAAGTTAGAGAGATAGACGAAGCGGTTAACAGAAGAGAAAATTCGGAAGAATCATACACATTTCATGGAAGAGATGTTTATGTTTATACGGGAGCAAAATTGGCGTCAAAACAAATTACCTTTGAAAAAGTTGGAAAATCTTTGGGAACTAATATTACTAAAATAAATTACGATAAAGCAAGATTTGAAGATGGAAAATTTTTCGCAAATATACCGATTTTGGACATTCAATACGGAAATGTTTGGAGTTCTTTGTCAAGAAAATTAATGATTGATAACGGAGTCGAAATAGGAGATATTTTGAATGTCAGAATCTATAATAATAATTCGCTTGTGTGGACGGGAAATGTCAAACTTGTAAACACATTCGGAGATGTTCCCGAAAACGACAATTTGGCTTATTTTAATTCCGAGCTTAATTTTTCAATCGCCGTAAATATGGGCAATTTTTCCAAAAAGTATGGAATTTATAGCGGTCCTAAATGGAGTATAGAAATAGTAAAAAATAATTAATTAAGACGCAGATAATAGCAATTATAGTTTTTATTTATTTTATATTATTTTATATTATCAAAATAAAATTTTTTACCTTGAAAAATATCTTGAGATAAAATTTTTTGAGCTCTCTCGTATTGAAATATTTTAGAGTTGGTTTCTATTTTATCGATAAAAATCAAATTATCGTTTGTAATGCGATAATAATTATTATACGAGCTAATCATATTGTCTATTTCATCTTTATAAAGCAAAGATATAATACTTCCTCTATAATTTGTAACGCCCGAATTTATCGCTATAAACATCGGTATATTTTCGGGCATAAAATTATTTGGCGCTTTATACGCTCCGTTAGTTCCGTTCCATATCAATATCGGATTCGGGGCATAATCATTAAAAAATCGTTTTTTATATTTATCTTCTAAATTTGAATTTTCAATACTGCTTATTAAAAAAGGATGAAAATGGTCATGTTTAAATATTATTAAAGCGTTTGGAGAATATTTTAATATAGCGTCTCTTGTTTTTATTATTTCTGTAGCCGTCACAACCGAATTCTCCAAAGTTTCCGATATATTTAATCTGTCATCTTCTTTGAAACTATTTATAAAATTTTTATTGTTATCCGCCACATTAAAATTTGATAAATGAAAATAATACGCATGTCCTAACAATGTAAATCCGTATACAAATATCGGCTTTCGTAAATTATTAAAATTCGTATCGATGTAATTTTTTATATTTGTAGCGCCTAAAGAAAATATTATCTCTTCAAAACCTATAGACGGCAAAAAAGTGTCTAAATTATAAGTTGTTATCGCCTCTTCTAAAGCTAGAGTATAATATCCTTCGTTTTTAAGTAAATCGGGCAAAGTATTAGAAATTTTTTGAATTTGAACTTGCGGCTTTAATGGACTTGCTCCCGTTAATCCCGAAAGTCTAGCGTAAAAACTTCCGCTTCCAACATTTGGAATTATTTTTGCAGATTTTGAAGCCCATTCTCTATATTCTTTTGGAAAAGGGTCTTCATCGAACAATTCTACAAAATGAGAATAATCGTAAAAAGATTCTAAAAATATTAAAAACACATCTCTTTTACAATTCGTTTCGCCGCTTAATAATAAATTGGAATAATCTCTTGTCGCTTCTACTTCTTTTAAAATATTTATCGCTTTCAAAACATCGTCTTTGGAATAAACCGCTTTATTAATTCTATCAAAACTTATTCTATAATTTACCGCATTTATAATTCCATTCCGATTTGCCAAATCTGTAAAATGGACCGCCCAACTCTTCTTCACTTCATCTCTTTCTCTAAAAAATACCGTAAAAGACAAAACGAATATTACAATTATAATTATTATAGATTTTTTTCTTTTCATTTTTATTAAATTAATTACAAATAAAATAATTAAGAAAAGTATAATTCCAAAATATATTATCGTAGCCAAAACGACTATGATTTTCATTTTAACAGACAATACTGCAAGCAGCGAAGGATACAAAATCGGCATATCGGAAAATAGAAGAATAGTATTTTGCATAGTTAAAGCTATCGGTTCTATTACAAAAAATGAAAATATATTAACGCTTTCAAACAATAAAGTTAATAATATTTTTTTGTTTAATAAATTGAAAGCTATGATTAAAAATATATAAGACAAAAATATATCGGCTGCGCTAATCCTAAATGTTAAGATTGAAAATTTTGGCAATATAAAATTCATTAAATAATAAAGAAGAATATTTATCGTAAATAATAAAATATAAATTCTTAAAATATTATTTAAAATTTTAATTATAAAAAATAGTAAGGCTATTAAGATAATAATTATCGAAACAATAATACAATATAAAATAAATTTATTTTTTAATTTTAAAGTATAATTAATATTGTCAATTTTATCAATTTTATCTTCTTCGATTATTTCACTAAAAATAAAATTCCCGTAAGGACTTCCGCCCTCTTCCATTTCTGCATTTTCCATATAATTTGGCAAATTTGACAAATCGGGATAAACTCCGTAAATATCGCTATTTTTAAAAATTTTATCATAAAAACCAATTTTAAATTGATAGACATAATTTGTAATATTTTCGTTCGTTAGTAAATAATTATTTAAAATTTCTTCTAAACTTTTTTCGTCTAATTTGTAATCTACAATAAAATTTTCTTTGACATCGATTAAATTGTTTAATTCCAAAGTTTTATAGGTATTTAAATTAATTTTAGTTATATATCCTACTCTAGTTTTTAAACCTAAAATTTGTAAAATAATTAACAAGATTGCTGCGATAATCAAAAACGAAATATAAATTTTAAGGAATAATTTTATATTTTTCATAGAACTATTCCTTTAATAATTAATTGCAAAAAACACCAAGATAAGCGTTTAAATTTGAGGATAAAATTTTGCAATAAAAAAGATACAATACTACTTGTATTGTATTGTATTGTATTGTATTGTATTGTATTGTATTGTAT
>CAZUEE010000137.1:0-5790 GCA_964619175.1 uncultured Brachyspira sp.
AATTGCCACACGCTGTGTGCCTATGGCAATGGCTGACAGTCGAGTGAAAACCACATGTTATTAAAGTTGATAATTTTATTTTTAATAATCAAACTACTGACGAAAAATAATCTATATAGTCAAAAATATTTTTTATGTTATAATTGTTAGAAAATGTTAACAATTATTTTTTAAGAGGCATATCATGAAAATGACATTGAGAATAGGAGGGATGCATTGCGCCGCTTGTTCGCGTGCTGTGGAAAGGGCTTTAAAAAAAACGGACGGAATTAAAGAAGCGAATGTTAATATAGCAACCGAAAAAGCGTCTCTCGAATTTGACGATAAGAAATTAAAATATAAAGATATTGTAAATGTGGTAGTAAAAGCCGGTTATCAAGTTATAGGAAAAGAAGAGGATATTACTCAAAAAAAAGCGAGAGAAATTAAAGAGCAAAAAATAAGATTGATTGTGTCGGCTATATTTTCGATTCCTTTGTTTTATATTTCGATGGCGCCAATGATACCCGTAAAATTTATAAAACTGCCTTATCCCGAAATATTGTCGCATCATTCTAATCCTCAAATATTTTCTATAGTGGCTATTATATTATGCGTTCCCGTTATGGTTTCAGGTTATAAATTTTATACTTTGGGTTTTCCTGCATTATTTAGAGGTTCGCCAAATATGGATTCTTTAGTTGCAATCGGAACTATGGCATCTTTTATTTATAGCGTTTATTCGAGTATTTTATCTTTTATCGGACTTAATCCTCATGGCGACAATTTATATTACGAATCCGCAGCCGTTATAATAACTCTCGTTCAGTTTGGAAAATATTTGGAGGCAAGAAGCAAGGGCAAAACGGGAGAGGCTATAAAAAAACTTATGGGACTAAAACCAAAAACCGCAAAAATAATAGAAGACGGACAAGAAAAAGAAATAAAAATAGAAGATTTAAAAGTCGGAAATATATTGATAGTTCGACCGGGCGAAAAAATTCCCGTAGACGGAGAGATAATAGAAGGTTATAGTAGCGTAGACGAATCTATGCTTACGGGAGAGAGTATTCCCATAGAAAAAAATATCGGTGATAAAGTTGTGGGAGCTTCGATAAATAAAACGGGAACTTTTAAATTTAAGGCTACGAAAGTCGGTGAAGATACGGCGCTTTCTCAAATAATAAAATTAGTGGAAGACGCTCAAGGCTCGAAAGCTCCAATTTCGCATATTGCCGATACGGTTTCTTCTTACTTTGTTCCAGCCGTTATAATCATAGCTTTAATTTCAGGCGTCTCTTGGTTTTTAGCGACTTATGATTTCGTTTTTTCTTTAACCGTATTCGTGTCGGTTTTGGTTATAGCCTGCCCATGTGCTTTGGGACTTGCCACTCCTACAGCGATAATGGTTGGAACGGGAAAGGGAGCAGAACTTGGAATTTTATTTAAAAATGCAGAAGCCCTCGAATTATCTCAAAAAATAAACGCTATTATGTTTGACAAAACGGGGACATTAACTGAAGGCAAACCTTATCTTACCGACATTATTTCAAACGATAGAGAAAAGTTGCTGTTAATTACAGCAAGTGCGGAAAACGGAAGCGAGCATCCTTTGGGAGAGGCTATAGTGAGAGAAGTGAAAGAAAGAAATAAAGAAAAGAATAAAGAAGAAAATATAGAACTTCTGCCTATCGAAGATTTTAAAGCTTTGGCTGGTTTTGGAATAGACGCCGTTATAAACAAAAAAAGAATTTTAATCGGAAATGAAAAATTGATGGAAAGGGAAAATATATCTATAGAATTATTTTTTAACGAAGCTCAAAAACTTTCAAAAGAAGGCAAAACTCCAATGTTTGTCGCAGAAGACGGAAAACTTTTAGGGATAATAGCATGCGCCGACAAATTAAAAGAAGATAGCGTAGATACTATAAATAGACTTAGTAAATTAAATATAAAAACGGTTATGATAACGGGAGACAATAGAAATACGGCAAACGCGATAGCGAAAGAAACGGGAATAGATATGACTCTTTCGGAAGTTTTACCCGAAGAAAAATCAAAAGAGGTAAAAAAACTTCAAGATAAAGGTTATATAGTGGCTATGGTTGGAGATGGGATAAACGATGCTCCAGCTTTAACTCAAGCGAATGTCGGCATAGCAATTGGAAGCGGAACGGATGTGGCTATAGAGAGCGCCGATATAGTATTGGTAAAATCAAAAACCAGAGATGTGGTAGAGGCTATAGAATTGAGTAAGGCTACTATGAAAGACATTAAGCAGAATCTTTTTTGGGCTTTTTGTTATAATGTTTTGGGAATACCGGTAGCTGCCGGGATTCTACATATATTTAGAGAAAGTTTAATATCGTCTCCTGTGGGGAATTTTTTAGTTTCCATAATGGGGAAAGATTTATTGCTCAATCCCATATTTGCAGCTCTTGCTATGAGTTTAAGTTCGGTTTGCGTGGTCACTAACGCTTTGAGATTAAATTTTTTCAAACCTAGTAAATGAATATAGTTTTAAAAGTTATTTTTTATTAAAAAATTTCATAATAAATTATAAAAGAATTATTATTAATCGTATTATCGCGCTTTATATATTATGTTAAGTATGATATAATAATATAATGAAATTTAATTTTTATAATAATCCTTTTCCTTCCAAACGAAATTTAGTTTTTGCTTCAAACGGAATGGTTGCCACAAGCAATATATTAGCAGCGGAGGCGGGGCTTGAAATTTTAAAAAAAGGCGGAAACGCGGTAGATTCGGCTATAGCGACTGCGGCAGCTTTAACTATCGTAGAGCCAACTTCTAACGGACTTGGAGGAGACGCTTTTGCTATAGTTTATTTTAAAAATAAAATATACGCGATAAACGGAAGCGGATTTTCTCCTAAAAACTTGGACATAAAAAAAATATCTTCTCTTAATTTGGATAAAATGCCTCTTTATGGACTATTGCCGATTACGGTTGGAGGAATACCTGCGACTTGGGCTGCTTTGAATAAAAGATTCGGGAAATTAAAACTTGCCGAAGTTCTTAAACCAGCGATAAAATACGCAGAAGAAGGATTTGCTATTGAACCTACAGTGGCTCTCGATTGGAAAGAGGCTTTTAATATATATTTGAAAGCGTCTAATAATAATACCATAAAAGAATTTAAATATTGGTTCGACACTTTTACTTTTAACGGAAAAGTCCCTAAACTTGGAGAGACTGTAAAATTTCCGTATCATGCAAAAACCTTAAAGGAAATAGGAAAAACGAATGCCGAATGCATATATAGAGGAGAGATAGCGGAGAGAATAGACAAATTCATGAAAGAACATAAAGGTTATTTGTCTAAAGAGGATTTAAACGATTATTATCCAAAATGGGTTGAGCCGATAAAAACTAATTATAAAGGCTATGATGTTTACGAGATTCCACCAAACGGACATGGAATAACGGTTTTAATGGCGCTAAATATACTTGAAAATTTTGAAGATTATAATTTGCATTTTCAAATAGAGTCTCTAAAACTAGCGTTTGCCGATGCTAAAAAATATGTGGCAGATATTAAATATATGCGAACTTCCATAGAAGAGTTGCTTTCAAAGGAATATTCTAAAAAAAGAGCTAAATTAATATCGAAAAATGCCGTATTAAAACCTAAAGAGCATATATTTTCTTCGGGAGATACGGTTTATTTGGCTACGGCAGATAAAGACGGAAATATGGTTTCTTTTATACAAAGCAATTATACGGCTTTCGGTTCGGGTATAGTGATTCCAGAAACGGGAATAGCTTTGCATAATAGAGGAGCTAATTTTTCGTTGGATAAAGATTCCGATAACTGTATAGCGCCGCGTAAAAAACCCTATCATACGATAATACCGGGATTTTTATGCAAAGGCGATAAACCGATAGGAGCTTTCGGAGTTATGGGAGCTTTTATGCAACCGCAAGGACATTTGCAAATATTAACGGATATGATAGACGAAAATCTTAATCCGCAAGCTTCGTTGGATAAACCAAGATGGCAATGGATTAAAGATAAGACTATAGAGATAGAGCATAATTTTGATAATAAAAAAGCTAAAGAACTTGAAAGATTAGGACATAAAATAATAAGAAAAACGGATAAAAATTATTTTGGGTATTTTGGAAGAGGACAAACGGTTTTTAGAAATGAAAATAATATTTTATATGGAGCATGCGAATCGAGAACGGATTCGGGAATTTCCGCATTTTGATTAAAAAAATGATTAAAATAACAATAAAATAATAAAATAAATAAATTAAAAGAGGCAGAATTATGAAACAATTTGTAAAGAATAACAAATACTTTTTTGTTATAATAGTTATTACGGTAGCTTTATTATCCAATATTTTAAACGGTCAAACAGCCAATCATCAGTTGCCTAAAAACGCATTTAATTTTATGGGTTCTATATTTCCAGATTTTAAAATAGACAATATTTCTTTGGAAGATAATATATATAAAGTGACGCTTTTAAACGAAGCTACGATTTCATTTGACGGATACGGCGATTGGGTAAAAATTGACAGTTCTTTCGAGCCTATTCCTCAAACGGTTTTTCCTAAAAAAGTTCTTGATTCTATAAGTAGAAAATTTAAAAATCCTAGAATAGTTCATGCAAACAAATACGATAAAATATACGAAAAATTATTATACGAAGTAATTATATACGACAAATACGATATATTTGCGATTTACATAAAAGAAGACGGCGAAATTTTGGATATGCATTTTTTAAAGTCTATGTGATTATGCGATAAAAACATTGTTAATATAATAAAGAATAAATATAATAAACAATAAAAAAATAAAAAGTTTAATCGTATTATACCGATAAATAAAATAAAGTTTTGTTATAATAAATACAAAAAATATAAGAAATAAATTAATCGTTATGAAGAAAATATTTTTATTATTTTTAATATTCTGCCTAATATCATATTTGCCCGTTTATTCTCAAGTAAGCAATTCGGTTAGATTGGATACGAATTCCTATCGTTCTTCGATAAACGAAAATAAATTAGAGCCAGCTTGGGTTTATATAGGCGAGGCGAAAAGGGCGATAAATAATGGAGACACATCCTACGCCTTATATTTAATGAATAAAACTTTAATGTATTATCCCGATAATGCTGACGCTCATTATTATTTGGGAGTAATATACGAAACGGAAGCTGGAGACCCTGCGCAACAAGGCGGAGCGGCAAGTTATAGATTGGCTGTAGAAGAATATAAAAAAGCGATTCGATTAAACACGAATTTTAATGTTCCCGCGTATAAATTGGATTCGTATTTTAGTTTGCTTCATATTTACGAAAAATTAATCGATGAAGAAAATTATTCTGCTACCGAAAAAGAAATTATAAATATTGCAGAAACTACTCTCGATAGACTCGAAAGAGGAAGAATATATTTCAAACTGGCGGAAATTTACGACAACAAAAACAGAAATTCTATAGCTATAGATTATTATAGACAATCTTATTTAAGCGGATACAGACAAAAATTATCATTATTTAGAATATCGATAATATATAGAAAAATGCGAAATTATACGCAAGAGAAAGAATATTTACTTCTTGCAAATAAATATGAATTTGCAAATGACGAACCTTCTAATTATGAAGTTCAAAAGTCGATAGTTCAACGACTAGAGGCTTTGAAAAATGTCAGAATACCTAAAAAGTTAAATTAAAAATCAAATTAATATGAAAAATTGCATCATTTAATAAATAAAATACAAATAAAAAATCTCATAATGGCAACGAATTTTATCGCCATTACGA
>CAZUEE010000138.1:0-5718 GCA_964619175.1 uncultured Brachyspira sp.
CCAAACGACAAATGGGAAAAAGATTCGGAATTTCAAAACGATTGTTTGACTTTTACTTTATTTCACGAACAAAATAGAATTTCGGCAAGCGATGACGTTAATCATTGGATACCTTTTGCAGAAAGAGAAATCGGAGCTAAAAATAATTTTGATTCGCGTTTTATGAAAAATTTTATAGACGGAAGAATCGAGCAATCTAAAAAAAATATAAAAAATAAAAAAGCTAAAAAGAAAAACGAAAATTTATTTGAAATGCAAAATAAAAATTTCATTCCCACAAAACCGCTTAAATTTTCAAAAGAGGCGAAAGAGGTTTTTGAAGCGGGCAAAAAATTGTGGAAATATTATCATAGCTCGGGAAGTTATATCAATACTAACGCGTCATATTACGACATTAGAAGATATTTTCAAGGCGTGGATGAAAAAAGCGGAAGAATGAAAAATAAAAGTTTAGACGAAGAATATAACAAACTTATAAAAAATTTGAGAGCGAAGATGGATATTTTGGCAAGTAAAATCGAACCTAAAATTTACGAATACGGTTTTTTAAGGAAATAATTTTTTTATAATAATTTTTTATGATTTTTTAACTTATTACAATTATAAATTCTCTTTTCTTTTCTTTTTTGTTTTCGGTTTTAAAATTAAATTTATCGCAAATATTACCTATCTCGTCTATTATTATCTCTTCTCTGTCGGTAGTCAAATCCAAACAAAGCCCAACTATTTTATTTTTTGAATAAACTTTTTTAATTCCGTTTAATACTTTATGCATTCTATAAGGCGTATCGAGTATTATAATCGGAATATTAAATTTTTTTAAATAAATTAATTTTCTTTCTCTCTCTTTATCGTCTCTCGAAAGTAATCCTGCGTAATAGAATTCTTTAAAATTAAAAGGCAAACACATTATGGCGGCGGTTATACTGCTTACTCCGGGAATTGGGCTTACCTTTATATTATTTAAATAACAATATTCGAGTAGTATTTTTCCCGGGTCTTCCAATACGGGAGTTCCGCAATCGCTTATTAAAGTTGCAATTTTGCAATTTAATATTTTGTCTATTATTTCGTAAATGTCTTTACTATTCGTATGTTCGCTAAATTCTATTAATATTTCTTTTTTTATATCGATATTTAAAATCTTTAAAAGAGTTGTCGCTTCCCTAAAACTTTCAACCAATATTAACTCGCTTTTTATTAGAATCTCTTTTAATCTTTCGGTATTGTCCTTATAATTTCCTATGTCTCTTGCGGCAATATAAAGCATCATGCATCCTTAATAATAACGATATTTCTTTCTTTTTCTTTATTTTCCAATTTTTTTATTTCGATATTATATTTTTCTATATTTTTAATTTCTTTAAGTTCTTCTTTTATTTTATCCAATTTTCCTTTATATGCAATCAAAACGGAATTTTTATTTTTCAATTTTTTGAATATTTTTAATAAAGTTTTTAAATCCGAAAAAGCCCTTGCCGTTATAGTTTCGTATTTTTCTTTTATCTCGTAGACATTAAAGTTTTTTATTTCGACATTATTTAAAGAAAGTTCTTTTTTTGCTAAATTTAAAAAATCTACTTTTTTATTTTTCGATTCGCATAAAGTAAATTTTTTATTATAGTAAACTATCGACAAAGGAATCGAAGGAAGCCCCGCACCCGAACCTATATCGATAATATTGTCGTAATTTTCAAATATTTCAAAAGCGAGCAGAGAATCTATAATATGTTCTTTAATAAAATCTTCGATATTTAAAGCTCCCGTTATATTAATATTTTTATTATAATTTATAACCAAAGAAGCGTATTTTATTAAATTAATTTTTTTTTGACAATCTATATTTAAAAAATTAAAATATTCTTCATACATAATGCATACGGCAATAAAATAAAACTAATAAAAATTTACCAGCCTAATTTTAAAGCCTCTCTTTTTGCTCTATCTCCCGTCAAAACATTCGTAACATTATAACGCAATTCTCTTTTGTCAATTTTGCTTTTCATTATAAATTCTTTCGGATAAGGAATATTATTAACAGTCGTATAAGAGCCTAAAGTTATATCTACAGAATTATTCATAAAAGCTATAGACATATTTCTTATTCTGTAAGTAGACGCTGAAAATACTATAGTGTCAACTCTATCTCTATAACCTATTTTTAGAGTATGCCAATTTTTACCCAATGTTATATTACTGCTCACTATTGTTTTATTCAAATCTATAAATTTATAATCCAATATATCTGCATAAACTTTAGGAAAACGCATTATAGGAGCTTCCAAAGAAAAATTATTAAAATCGTCTTTTATAGGAGCGCCTTCTTCTGCTATATTCAAAGTCAATTGATTTTTAATAACTTTAGCGTCCATTATCGCTCCTCCAAAAAGTCCGTCAACAGCGCTTATAAATTTATTCTCTCCGTTCATATAATAATTTACAAGCATAGGCATTTGGTCTAAATCGTCTCCGCTATAAAAAGCCCCACCCGAAGAATATATCGAATCGAAAGGAGATTTTGAAAATCTGTCGAAGGCTTCTTTCATAATAGTTAATTCCGCCTCGCCTACCTGAGCGAATATATTTTGAAACGAAATAACAAATGTAAATAAGTATAATAAAATATTTTTAATCATTTTTTCTCCTTTAATCGTTTAAATTTTTATTTATAATCTCTATTCTATTTTTTACTCTCTCTTCCTCAAAATTAAGATAAATAAAATCTTTATATAGCGAAGAAATCGATTTTCTATAATATCTTAAAGCGTTATTAAAATCGTTTTTATCGTAATAAGCATCCGCTATATGCAAATAAATTTCAGCTTTCGCGTTATCTTCCGCGTATAAAGCCGCTTTGAGCAATTGTTTTAAAGCGTTGTCGTAATCTTTTTTCTTATAATATCCGTATCCCAAAGTATCCAAATAATAAGGAGATTTTGGTTCTATTCGCACGGAATTTTTAGAAAGTTCTATTCCTCTGTCTATATCAATTTCCAAATATATTAAAACCCAAGCCATACTATTTATATTTTCTGCCTCGTTCGTATCTTGCAAATAAATAAAATCGACATATTCCATTATCGAATTCGTATTGGTTGTAGACATAGCCGCTATATACGGAATATTTAATCTATATTCGTTTGTGTTTGATTTATTATTTTTAAAATATATCAAATCCTCGTTCAAAAAATCGTTTACGCTCTTCATATCTTTTTTATATAAATTGACATAAGCTTTCAAATAACTGTAAGAATATTTTTCTTTTTCAAATTTATCAATCGATGTTAAAGCCAAATCGTATTCATTTATCTCAATCGCCGTTAAAACCAACGAAACCAATTCGTTTTCTTTAATATTTTTATCATTATTTTTTAGATTCAAAGAAATATATTTATCAAGCATCTCCTTAGAGCGTTTAAAATTATTTTGATTTTTAAACTCCGAAGCAGCTTGCAAATATAAATTGTCGAATTTTCCCGTTTTGTCGTATTCGACTAATTTGTCTATATGATTGGGCAAACCGTCTATATTGTTAAGCGCCAAATAAAAAGAGATTATGTCCATTTCGGCGTTAATTTTATTTTCCGTATTTCCAACTTCGTTTACTAGTTTATAATAAATTTGAATTATATCTAAGTCGATTTCTCTTCTATCCAAATCGGTTTCTATAATATTTAAAGCGTTGCTGTAGCCTTCGTTTTTAGCCGTCCATATTATTGATAAAACTCTCGGAATATTTGTCGTATCCATTTCTGAAAATAATTCTTCGTTATATTCGTCTGCCATGAAACTTAAAAATAAACTTAACTCTGAAGCCTCTTCGGTAAGCAAACTATTTGAATAAGCCTCTTTATAATTTTCCAATGCCTGATAGCTTTTTACGATTCCGTATAAAATATTATATTTGTCTACGGGATTCAAACCTTTCGTATCGACTTCTTTTAATTTATTTAAGGAGCGTTCGAATCTACTTAAATAAAATTCGCTAATACCGTAATAATAATTATAATATTCCATATAATTATTGCTCGCTCCTTTACTTGGAACTACTTTGTCGAAATATAAAACCGCTTTTTCAAAATCTCTCTCGCTATAATAAATAAATCCAAAAAGTATAAGAATGTCGTTGTTGTTGGAATCTATTTCGTAAGCGTTATTAAGATAATATTTAGCCTTTTCAAAATTTCCGATTAAAAATATATTTCTTTCTGCGGCTCTTATAAGCAAATAAATATCTTCGGGATTATCGGCAATTAATTTGTCGTATATCGCTGAACTTTCCGAATATTCTCCCAAAGCTTCATGAGTTTCCGCCAAAGAAATATATATTTCGTTATTGTTTATATATTTTAAAACCTCTTCCAAAATTATTTTCGCGCTCTCCAAATCTCTTCTTCTGTTTCTAATCGATTCTTGAGTGAGCGTTTTTGACGCTAAAGCCCTTTCTTTATAAAACAATGCCAGATTATAAGCGGCTTTCGCTTCCTCTTCGCTTTTTATATATTTAAAATTTGTTTTTACATTGTTTTGATTATTTTGATTATCTTGATTGATTTCTTGCGCGTAAATAATCAAATAAAAACATGCGAATATTATGGCTACAATTTTGCAATTTATCATAAATATAAACAACTCCGATTAAGTTTACATAATTTTAATATATATCGTCAAATTTATCAATAAATTTATTTAAGATTTATAAAATAATAGTCGTTAATTTTATATTAAAACGATTATATTTCAATTGATTTTTTTTGTATTTTTTGTATATTTTATATAGAATAAATTGTTATAACGGATTATAAATTGAAAGTTAGATTTTTGGGAAGTAGAGGCTCGATACCAACCCCGGGTAATAGTTTTAGCGAATACGGAGGAAACACTTCTTGCATTCAAATTATAGATAGTGACGACAATTATATAATATTGGATGCGGGAAGCGGAATAAAAAATTTAAGCTATTATGTTTTTAACTCAAGCAAAACCGAAAGCATATTACTACTAACGCATTTTCATTGGGACCATATAATGGGAATACCTTTCTTCGCTCCGTTTTTTTCAAATAAATTTAAATTCACGATTTACGGACCAAAAGATTCTTCAAGCGAAATGTATAACACTATAAACAATATACTTGCAAAAGATTATTTCCCCGTTAGTTTGGAACAGTTTTCGGACAATTTGAAATTCGAGGCGTTTTACGAAGGCAAGAAAGTAACTTTTGGAAATATGCTTATAGAAGGAATATGGGTCAATCATCCATGCCATACTTTGTCTTATAAAATAACTTCGGCGGGAAAGACCATAGTTTATCTAACTGACCATGAGCCTTATAAAAAAAGATTGCATGAACAACATCCTTCTTTAGAACATTATAATCATAACGCCGATTTGCTTCATGCAAGGTTAATAGATTATGTGAGAGGAGCGGATGTTTTGATAATAGAGGGCGAATATACGAAAAGCGAATATTATAACGGGCATGTCGGTTGGGGGCATTCCACTTTAAACGACGCCATTCAGGTGGGATTAGACGCTAAAGTTCCTTATGTTATAATTCATCATCATAACCAAGATAGAACGGATTCTCAAATAAAATTAATATACAGCAAATTATTGGCGTTTTTGAAAAAAGAAAATATAGATTTGCAACTCGCTTTCGCAAAAGAAGGCTCTTATATAAGGATATAATCGAATATAAAAACTTTTGACAAAATT
>CAZUEE010000139.1:0-5658 GCA_964619175.1 uncultured Brachyspira sp.
GTTCATAATTCGATTATATAATTTTATAGGGTAATAAGCAACTATTTTTATAACAGTGGTACTTGCGTCTTGAAAGAAAAACCCTTGCATGCATTACAGATAACAAGGGGCTTCAGCCCCTTGTGTGCTTCTCTCTGGATGTTAACCCCTTGTGTGTTTTTCTCTTAATTATTGACACAATGGGTTTGCCAAAGGCGTCCAGAAGGAAAAACCCCTTGTTATTAGGTTCTTTGCATTTTTTTTGAATGTTACTTCCTTACGGACACCTGTGGCGAAGGAAAAGCCACATTGTTATTAAGTAAAGTTAGCAAATTCTGATGCAGATTACTTCGCTTCGTAAAAGTCCATCATTGAAAGCATTTTATTTGAGTTTTTATTTATGTTAAAAATAATACAAAAAATTTAACATATCAAAATATTATTACAATAGTAACAAATACAAGCTTTTTTATTCATCTAAAGAAATTAAAACTTCTCGCGGTTTGCTGCCGTTTTCTGGTCCCACTATTCCTTGTCTTTCCATTATCTCCACTATTCTTGCCGCTCGATTATATCCTATTTTTAATCTTCGTTGCAAAAACGATGCGCTCGCTTTTCCTGTTCTTGCCACAAGTTTAACGGCGTCTTCCCATAATTCTTCGTCGAGTATATCTTCTTCGTCAGAGTTTCTGTCATCTCCATCACTTCCTTCCAAAGCCGCTATTAAACTTTCGTCGAACATAGGAGACATTTCGCCCGATAAATAATCCACAACTTTTTTAACCTCGTTATCCGAAACGAAAGCTCCCTGTATTCTTTCAGGCATTTGACTTCCCGATGCGCAAAATAAAGCGTCTCCTTTTCCTAAAAGTTGCTCTGCTCCCGACATATCGATTATGATTCTCGAATTGGTTTTATTTGGAACTTGGAAAGCTATTCTCGTAGGCAAATTAGCCTTAATTACTCCCGTCACAACATCAGCCGAAGGTCTTTGAGTGGCGATTATCAAATGAATGCCCACCGCTCTGCTCATTCCCGCCAAACGCGAAATTAAATCCTCTACCTCTTTCGAAGCCACAACCATTAAGTTATGGAGTTCATCTATAACCAAAACTATATAAGGAAACAATTCCAAAGGTTCGCCGTTGAATTCTATTTCACCTTCTTTTATAAGTTGTTTTACTTTTTCGTTATAAGTTTTAACATTGCGGACAAAAAATCTCTCCATTCTCTCGTATCGTTTTTCCATTATATCGACTATATATCTTAAAACTATTGTAGCTTTTTTTTCATCCGAAACTACAGGCGACATTAAATGAGGTATTCCGTTATAAATTGAAAGTTCTACTCTCTTTTTATCGACAAATATAAATTTAAGCTCATCAGGTCTGAATTTATACAAAAGCGAAAGAATTATTGTAGACAAACAAACACTTTTTCCGCTTCCAGTCGTTCCCGCAACCAAAAGATGTGGAGCATCCGACATATCCGACACCACATTATTTCCGTAAATTCCTTTTCCCAAAATAAAAGGTATATCCAATTTTGAATTTCTAAAATCTGTGCTTTCCAAAACATCTCGCAAATAAACGGCGTTCCTTACTTTATTAGGTATCTCTATTCCAATAACGGAGCGTCCGGGTATGGGCGCTATTATTCTAACGCTCTCAGAAGCCAAAGCCAAAGCTATATTGTCCGTGAGATTCGCTATTTTTGAAACTCTAGTTCCCGCCGCAAGTTCCAATTCGTATCTTGTAATAACCGGTCCTCTAGAAACTCCCGTAACTTTAGCCTCTATATTAAAATCAAGCAAAGTATTTTCAAGTTGCATAGCCGTCTGTTTTATCGATTCCATCATAGCATCGTCGTTTATTGGAATCGCTCTATTTAATAAATCGAAAGGCGGATGTTTATAATATTTATCCACATATTTGGTGTCGAAATTCGATTGAATTAAATCCAAATTTCCGCTATATCTTTTAATTATGGCTCTATGATTATCGTTTATCGTATTAACTTTTTTATCAGATTCTATATTGATAAAAGCGCTTAACTCGTTATTATTTTCTTTTATATCTTTAGAATTAATATTTATATATTCTGTCTCGTTATCGTTTTTTGCATTATCGTTATTAGATATATCTTTGCTTTCGTAAATGAAATCGTTATTAAATTCTTTTATTTCCACATCTTCTATATAATTTGAATTATTATATAATTCTTCCTCGTCCAAATCAAACTCTTCCAATTTATAACTCGTATTATAATTTTCTGGTATATGGTCAGAACGATTATATTCTCTTTTTGAAGCGTATCCCATATTAAATTCAAAAGGTTTGTCCGAATTATTTGAAACGGGAATATATTCTTTATTATTCGATTCTTTATTTTTATTAACCATATTTCTTAATTTTGAAAGAATATCTTCTTTTTTGCGATTCAAATCTTCTTTGCTTTTCACACTTTCTATTTTATTATTCTCATATTCCAAATTTCCTAAATTATTATTTAAAGAATTATTTAAATTATTCTTTTCTAAATTTTCTTTATATTTTTTTCTAAGTAAATATTCGCTATAATCGTCATATGTGTTGTTATTGGCTTTTATAAAATTGTCGGTTTTATCGAATCTTGCCCTTAAACCAACGGAGTCTTCGTAAATGGCTCTTTTGAAATCGGACACTCTCGCTCTGTTAATCTTAAAATCTAATTCCAATTCTTCGTTTTTAGTGTCATTCTTAAAAGGATAATTAACCACAAAATCTTTATTTTCACTATCGTTATTGTCTTTATTTTTTTTATAGTCGCTTCCAAACACCGCTTTTGCCAAAGAACTTCCCAAATCCTCTTTTTCGCTTTCCATAGTGTTAACATTAAAATTATTATTTTTCAAACCGTTTACGACATTGTCGATTTTTTCGTCATTACTATAAGAATTATTTATATTATTAAAAAAGTTTTCGTTAAAATCATTTGTAGTATTTTTTCTTTTCAATTCTTCTCTAAAATTCTCCTCGTTAAAATTATTGGAATTGTGGAAATCGTTATTTACTTCTTTTATTTTCTCTATAAAAGGAATCGAATTAAAATTAATTTCTGAAATTTCTTTTTTATAAAATATTGGCAGATAATCTTTGGTTTTAACCTTTTCTTTGTCATTAGTTTTATTATTCGTTTTATTTCTATCGTTCGTATTTTTGGAATCGATTATTATTTTCCTTTCCAAATCTTTTATTTTTTTTAAATCAATTTTAAAATCAATTTTACTAAAAATATTTTTTAAATAATTTATTAAATCTAATATCGAAACTTTGGCAAATATTATTGTCAAAATGATTAAGCCCGATATTATTATTATGAAAACTCCCGTTTTGCCGAATAGAGAAGTTAAACTCTCTCCTATGACCTCTCCCATAATTCCGCCCTTTTTGTAGTAAACTATATCTCCAAAAGATATGTCGAGTAGAACGCTTATGAGTATCATCAAAATAGAGGAAACTAAAGCCGATATTGGAATTTTATTGGTTGAATTTTTAAGTATAATATTGATTCCCGCGTATACAAAAAATATCGGAAAAATAAAAGAAGAATAACCGAAAGCCAAAAAAGAATTAACGGATATATAAGCTCCGAATATTCCGAGTATATTTTGCGATATATTTTCATTTAAATTTATATTTTCCGTATTTAGGCTAAAATACGATATTAATAATATTCCCGCAAAAAGAAAGCATAAAAAACCCGCTATATCGAATATAGGATTTCTGTTTTTATCGTTAAACTTATTCATAAATAAAACTCCGTCAATTAATGGCGATATTGGTAAAATATAAGTATATTGCTATTCCAACTATCATGCAGTAAAAACCGAAATGAAAAAATTTCCCTCTTTTCAAAAACGATAATAAAAATTTTAAAGCTATTATTCCAAATACGAAAGATGTAATTAATCCGACAAAGGCGTAAGTAATATTAAAATCTTTTAAATCTTTTAGAGATAAAATCAAAGCTCCGAATATGGCGGGCAAAGATATTAAAAATGAAAATCTTCCCGCAAAATCTCTATTAAGTCCCAAAAATAATGCTACGCTAATAGTCATTCCCGAACGCGATATTCCGGGAAAAACTGCTATAGCTTGAGCGATTCCTATTATAAAAGCGTTATAATAAGTAGTAGTCAAAATGTCTTTTTTTACGATTATTTTATCCGTATTTTTTGTAAGAATAAGTATAGAACCGGTTATTATAAGGTTTAATCCGATTCTATATAAAGGCAAATCGTTTAAATGTTTCTCCAAAAAAAATCCCGCAATCGCAATCGGTATGGACGCTATTATCACCATAAGGGCTATTCTAAAACCTTCGTTATTTTCGCTCGAATATTTAAAATCTTTTATTCCTAAAAAAAATCCTTTAACGGTTTTTATAATATCGTCTCTAAAAATTAAACATGTCGCCAAAAAAGTTCCAAAATGAAGAGCTATTTCAAACGAAAGTATATTTTGAGTTTTAAAGTTAAGAAAATATTCCGCTATTCTCAAATGTCCAGAACTTGAAACGGGCAAAAATTCGGTCATTGCCTGTATGAATCCTAAAATTATGGGTTTTATCATAAAACTACCCCTATTTATATTTTTTCGGATAATAATAAAAAAACAATAGTGAAAAATTATGTAAACTAATATTAAACCATTATATAAAAAAATGCGATAACTAAAAATAGCCACCGCATTATAATTTTTATATTTTTTATCATTAACTATAAATATTAATCGTCCACAAAATAAAGACTAATTTGTCCTCCGATATCGAAAGCGCCCAAATTATTTTTACTAAATCTGTCGTCTTTAATTTGAGGACCAAAATCGTATCCCATATATAATCCGATTCCCACGGCGGTTTCATCGTTAAAGAAAAATAAATAATCCAAAGTCGCTTTAATATAAGGGATAAAAGGATTTTTAAATTTATTTTTTATGGAATTGAAATCATATTTCGTATCTAAATCGATTAATTGGCTATTAACTTCGTCGTATTTTTTAGTTTTTTCATTTCCAGATACCAATAATTTTATTCCGCCGCCTATCCCTATAAAGAAACGAGCCACATTAAATTTTGGCAATAAACCTATATTTACCGTATCAAAAGAATAACTTGTGGCAACTTTTTCATATTGAGAGCCTGCAAATTTATTTTCATTATACGAAAATACTTCTCGTTTATAACCCAAATCCAACGCTATAGAAAATCCCATATAATCGTCGAAACCCAAATAAAAACCCGGAGTTATACCAACGCCAAATTCAAAACCAGCTTTGCTCGACAATACTCCGTCACTTTTATCGGCATCGGCGTTATGAGTTTGACTTTTTTGAGAGATTGAAGCGCCCAAAGGAACTATCAAACCTATTCCCGGCTCAAAATCCCATGCAAATAAATTTGACAACCAACCCAAATAAATTAAAAAAGATATACTTAATATTTTTCTCATTTTTTAAAATCCTCCTTAAAAAATATAATTAATATCTTATAGTTATATTATACAATATCGTAAATAAAATGTCAAGTGTTAGTAAATAATTTTTACTAAAAAATTATAAATTTAAAGTTTTATTTTCTATATATTGGAATGCTTGGCAATATATAGTCGAATAAAGTATAACTTGCCATATATAAAGC
>CAZUEE010000140.1:0-5652 GCA_964619175.1 uncultured Brachyspira sp.
ATAAAATCTCTTTCAAATTTTTCCCCATCTGAGCAACTTCTCCGCTTTCACCGGCTACCCTTGCCATAACTATCCCTCCCTTTTATCTTTCAAAAGTTTTTGATCTGTCAAAATCAGCTTCCGCTTTTTTCTGAATCTCACGAATTCGCTGTTCTCCCTGAGCTACTGCACTTTTCAATTTTGTAGCTGTTTCTTTCACCGTCCCGGATGCCTTGGTTGCAAATTGCGTATTATACAATGCGGATTCGATATTTCCTGATAACGTAGATAAGGAAGATGCATTCTCTTCTATCACCTGCAATACTTCCGAATCAAATTTTTTACAAAATTCAATAATTTCTTCTAAATCTCTGTCTACTGCCGGCATAACTATCCCTCCTGATTTTTATAATTTGTATGGTATAAATTTTTTTCCATTTCTTCCGTTATAATAAAATGCCAGATTTTCCGGCAGTTCACGGATATATCGGCTGCTTCCCAAATAATCAGAAGCTTCATCATCACTCATAGAAAATGCAATCTTATGAACAAAATCTCCGACTTTTGCTCCTCGAAAATCTTTCAAAGCTGCTGATGTGTCATAAATTACAAAATTGTAAATATTTCTGGATGGTCCGATATGAATGATCTTAGAAATATCGTCACAAGCATTATAAAGATAATTTTCTTCTAATTCTTCTTCCTCTTCAGCATATGGATCTTCCTCTTCCTGCAAAGAATCAAAATCTCCAAACAGGTCACCGAACATTTTCTCTAATTCATCCTGTGCAGACGGTTGTTTTTCTTTTTTTACAATTTTTTCTTTTGTTACTTTCTGATCTGCATTTTGAATCAGTTGTTCTAAAATTTCGGGTTTTTTAGATTTTTCTTCTGCTAAAAGATCTGCAATGATATCCAATCCTAACCAAATTACCAGAATTTTTTTCTGATTATCTCTATGATTCATGGTTGCTAAAAGTTTATTGATCTGATAACAAATATCTTCCAATTCTTCATATACTGTCATCTGTGGTATATTTCCAGACATTTCCTTGATTTCAACATGAAATTCCCGATAAAGACTGGCATATGGATCTGTCATCAAAACAATTTCATAATCTTCCTGACGGCTGAAACTTCCTACAACAGCCTGCAAAATCTGCATCTGCTGTTCTTCTGAACCACCGATGCTCATCAGATTATTTCCTTTTCGCTGCAATAACGGAAAATGCATACTGAAATTCAGATTGATCGGTTTTCCAAGATAGATCTGCATATCTTTTCCACCATGTCTATGTGGTTTCAAAAATTTGTTTTCCCATTCCTGCACATCTTTCCAATTAATAGCTTCAACTACCTTATCATCAAAGCAATCGCTGATATAATCCTCTGCCTGATAAAGTTTTCGTGCTTTTTCATTAACGGTATATCTCCACTGACCGTCGATAAAAATACATTTTCCTCTTTCGATCTGTGTTTTTTCACGAAGGATCCCGTCTTCATCACGTTCTTCCGCAACCGTTTGTACTGCTACTTCACCGCACTTCATTGTTAAAAACGGTTTAATTTTTTCTCTGTCTTTTTCGTTCAAAGTTTCTTTCAATTCATCTTCATAGTTAGATAATGCAATTCTGGCTTTGATCTGTTTCTTACCTTTTTCAGATAAACCTCTTAAACCGTCTACAATTGCCTGATCTGAAAATAAAAGAATAATTCCCAAAGCTCTTGCTTCTGCCAAAAGATTTTCTAACTTCTGTTTATAATCAGATTCTGCCTGTGCATGTTGAGCCATTACATGAAATTCATCAATAATTACCAAAAGTCTTGTCATAGATGTAAGACCAAACACCTTTCGGTAATCATTAAAACTTGTAATATTTACCCGCTCTCCTTTGCTCTTTAACAGTTCATCTGCTTCTGCAATCACAGTCTGACGTCTGTTCATTTCATTCGTAATCTTATCGATCAAAGCATACGAAAAATCGGATGTTTTACTCAGACCGATAAATCGAATATGAGGGGGCGTATTGTTTTTATAAGAATGAAATTCTGTAATCTTATAATCCGTCAGCCAGATTTCCACATCTTCCGGCGAATAATTCATCACAACAGAACTGATCAGCATATGTAATAAGGTCGTTTTTCCGGAACCGGTACCTCCACAGATCAAACCATGTGCATTTAACGCTTCTCCCAGACAATATTCCATGATATTTCCTTTGCGGTCGATCGCAAACGGAATCCGAAGCCCCTTTTCAGAAGTTTTGCTGCCATAAGACATTTCCGTATCGATTACATGTGGAAAATAATTATCAACTTCCTGAATTGCATTTTTTACTGCAATTACACTCTGGATATAATCCGGATAGCCATTGCGTAAAAACTGAAGACTGCACGGTGACTGACAATCTTCTGCACTGATTCTGGAATCCTGTCTTTCAATGGTAATAATATCTAATGTCCGTAAAGCTTCTGCAGACAGTTTCGTATAAAGAGTAACTGCTTTTTCCGATGAATAAGATCTTTGAAGTTCTGTCCATTTATCCAGATTATTTAAAATAATCGTAGAAATTCCTCGTTTCGGACCATTCTTTACAAGTTTATCTAAAATCTTTATATCTTCGTCATTAAAACCAACCGGAAAATTTTCTATAATAATAATCTGATATGGAATCGTTCCATGTCCGGTCATTTTATCACTATTTGCCTGATTATACTCCCAGAGCGTTTCATACTGCCCCATCTCTTCAGCTACACGTGACATATACTGTTCCAGATTTTTCAAAATATCGGAAATCTGTTTATTTTCCAGATAAGTCTGTACCAGATGATAATTTCCACCTGTTACACGGCGATTTAATGAGATCAGTTCGCCTTCTCTGACTTTCTGCAGATCCATAATTTCAGCGAAATTACTTCCTGTATTTTCACCATCGATCAGATGAAATTCCATATAATATGCCGGTGTCATTCTAAGGATCTGATAAAATAAAGCCTTCATTGACTGAACAGCACTGGTATTATATGCTTTCTTAAATTCATATAAAAGATGAACCGGTTCTTTTAATGATTTTGTATATGGAACACGAATAAACGCTGAATATCCTCCTTCGGAACTCTCCACATAACTTCTCGGCATACTGCTCTGAAGTACTTTTGCTGCATACGTTACTTTCTGTTCTAACGGAAAATCAATATCTCCAAGATATAATTCACCGTTAACCTGCTTCGGTTCCGTATATCTTCCCCAATCGCTTCCTGAACCAAAACCTGCTGCTTCACAAATACCCGTATAAGCTCTCTCATATTCTTCCGCTTCATTTTTTAAACGATCTCTTGCATTTGACATGATTTGTCCATGTTCTTCTAACTGGATTTTTAAATACGAAATCAAACCAAGGATCTTTCTCATCAGATCCGTATAAATTTCTTCATTGCTTTTCCCGATTCCAAAAAAACGTTTTAACAATGTAAGAAAACTGGTATCCGCCAATTCTGCACGAATGCTTTCTAATTCTGCCAAAGAATAGTGACCCTGTTCAGCCTCACTGATCATCCCATATTTATTTGCATATTTTTCGCTTAGCTGCATTCCTAATTTCTGTGCATTTTTTATTTCTGATTGTACTGTCTGATATTGTGCAATTTCATTTTCCAGTACTTTTATTCTCTGTTCTAAATTCTCAACTTTTTCCACAAATACACTATAAGTACTCATATTTCACCTGCTTTCAGTATCCTTTTGTACTCTTTATATTCATCATCTTCCTATTTAAAAATCGATTTTAACTATTTAAACAGGCTTTTAATTACCAAGACGATCACACCGATAACAATCAGTGACGGAATCAGTGCTGATAAAACATTCAAAACTCCGCATACTAAAACTACTATCAGGAACGACAGTAAATCTACTAAAATAATTCCTACAAGAAGTGCAATGCTCCCCAAAAGCGTAAAACCGGCTACTCCCATTGGATTTTCCTTTTTATACATTTTCGAAAGCGTGATCAGCATCAAAAACACTCCGCCTGCCAGACTTACAAATCCATCTATCCCTATTAGGGCACATCCTCTGGCTACGCTTTCTTCAAAACTCTGTAATACCAATCCTATGTATAAAAAGTAAATTACTTTTATATTTAAAATTCCGATCAAAACGGAAGTTCCCGTCAAAGCTAATAATTTTATCGGGAAATTTTCTGCGGTTCCCTTTTTTATATTTTTAGAAGATTTTGTATTTTCATTTTCGATTTCTAATGGCGGCTGCATAAACACCGGTTCTTCCACTTTTTCATAAGAATAAATATATCCTACAAATTTTCCTCTGGAAAACGCAACATCCTGTAGGTTTTCTAAGGTACTAAATGGATCTTCCCCTCGTAAAGTCGCCTCTATTTCCTGCTGTTTTTCTCTGGAACGATTGTTTAAGAGAACCACTCTTAACCTGTCATTTCCTACTACACCATATTCTTCTCCTTCCGGAAGAATCTTTTTCATCTTTTGATCCAGATAATATTCTATCTTTGATCTTCCCGATACTTTATCCATTTCACCGGCTCCCTATTAATCCCTTTATTTTTTTCTGAAATTCTATGATTTCTTCTTCTAATGTTTCTAACTCTTTCAAAGACTGTGTCATCCTGTCTAATTCATTTTCCTCAAAAGAATCTGCAATGCGATCTTCCCAGGATGACTCTTGAAATTCTTTTTGTAATTTTTGCCTCAAATAAGAAAACATTGCCTGATTCATTTTCTCTCTCCATTTAATAACAGACTACCAAAAAACCCCGGAACCTTTCGCAAGATTCCGAGGTTCCTCTCTAGTTCATTATACGAGTCGCAATTCAAAGCAACTGTCGTCAAAACCTATTTCCAGTTCTTCCGGTTTCACACCTTTGATAAAGAATTCACTCTTTTTCTCCTTATCAAAGGACATTTTGTATTTGATATGGTCTACATTTTTTTTATGTACGGTATAATAAATACTTTCCGAATCCATTGTAATTTCTGTTGCAATACGAACTCTTGTCCCGTTTTCTCCATAACATTGAGCTGCTTCTTTTTTCAATTTGATATAATATTTTTCTCCTGCCATCAAAGGTGTTTTATATCGATAACAGGTGTCAGGAACTTCTACTATTTTCCCGGGACCGAGTATTTCTTGGATTTCTGAGATCCACACATCGTACAATCCTCTAGACAATTTAAAGTCATACGACATTAAACGCAATCCTTCCATTTCCGGAGATTCCAAAACAGTCTTTCCGACTTCGTTGTTTTCCGTTCCATGAGACACGAATTTAACCAGATACTTTTTCTGTTCTTTTCGATCATCCTTAATTCCCTGAAGGTAGCGTAAATCATTATGCCGTGTCATAATTTGTAACCTTGTAATCACACTCTCACCTCCTAATACTTACTGAAAAAATCATCTTCTGATTTTCCTGTCGAACGACTTTCTACGGAAAAGAGATCGCCGCTTTCCAATACTTTATATTCTCCTGAAAAATCATAAGAAATATTTTCATTCCTTCCTTTTCCGCGTCCACCGATCGCTCTTAAATTAATGAACGTCATGGCTACGAGTAAAAAGTAGAGAATTCTCATTAAAATTGGCGGAATTCTTAAAGTATTAATTCCCAGTTCCATCAGAACGGCTGCCGCTATACC
>CAZUEE010000141.1:0-5641 GCA_964619175.1 uncultured Brachyspira sp.
TGCAATAAAATCGTCTTCTCGATAATCGCTATAATTTTAATCAAATGTTTAATATCGGCTAAAGTTAAAATTTTTCTCGCCTTAATATATTTTTCCAACGGATTATAACCGCCGATAGAATAATTATAAACTTCTTTTTTTATGTTTTCAAAATACTGTTTTTCGTTTATATAAAGTCTGCCTCTTTCTTCGTCATATTTTAAGTAATCGATTTTATGCTTTCCTACAATCGGATAACCTACTTTTGTATTTGGAATTTTTTTAAGCAAATGCAAATCTATAAGTTCGTTTCCGATATTTTGCAATTTTTTAAAAATATTTTTGTTTTTGGTAAAAGGAATTCTCGGGAAATCATATTTCAAATCTTCTTTATAATTTTCTCTATAAGTCGGACTTAAAAGAATAGCGTAAATATAATTTAAAATTTCTCTCGGATTTTTACTAATATAATTTTTCAAAAATTCGTTAAAAGAATTCGTCCAATTTGGTTTTAATTGATTTTCTAAATTAAACTCGTCTGCAGAATTTTCTTCATACAAATAAAGCGGCGCAAAATAAGTTTCAGAACCTGTTTTAGCTCCTCCTGTAGCCCTATCTATAATATATTCGGAAACTAAACCATGTTGAAAACCATAACCTCCCGCAATTTGACGAGGAAAAATTAAACCTATATTTTCTTTATCGATAATATGAGCATTAGTTTTCATTCGCGTTCTTGCCAACCATTCGTTAAAACAAATATATCTAAAATCAAAAGGACGATAGTGAATTATTTTTATATCGTTTTTATTAAAATCTATAGTTTTTATTTTTTCTCAAAATCATAACCGTCACTTGAATAAGCTTTATATTCATTCTTAAAATTTTCGTCAAAATCAAAATTGTTTATTTTAATCATTCTTTCTTTTAATTTATTTTTATCAAAATCTATAAATAATTTATCCCTTTTGGTTTCTATTCCGCTGTTAATAATATTAAAAATTTCATGCAATCCTATAAATTCATTAAAATATTTTTTATTGCTTTTAACTTTTGTAAACCAATGATATTTTTCATCGTCTTTAAGTTTAATTAATTTTTCAGAAAAAATAGATTTCCCCGACAAATATTTTCTTTTATATTCTTGCGAACCGAAAACTTCATGGAAGTAGACTTTACAGTCGTCAAGATACGCGGAAGCGAAAGCCACATTGTTATTTGCATTTCTAATAACAAGTGGTTTTCCCGAAGGGACGCCTGTGGCGAACCCCTTGCATAAAAATGGCACACAAGGGGCTCACGCTGTGTCCCCTTGCGGGAAAAGCCGCTTGTTATCTAAAAATAAGAATTTTATTTTTCCAACTAAAGACTATGGAGCTTGGATAATATTAAATAAAATTTAAAAATATATTTTAGGTAAAGTTAATAATTTTAAGGCTTTGAAAGATTGGGATATTTCTATAAATTATGGGATGAAAACAGGATACAACGAAGCGTTTATAATTAATGAGGAAACAAAAAATAAATTGATTAAAGAGGATAAAAAATCCGCCGAGATTATCAAACCGATTTTAAGAGTAAGAGATATTAAAAGATATAGTTATGATTTTAAGAGCTTATATTTAATATGCACTTTCCCAGCTTTAAATTTAGATATAAATAATTATCCTGCAATAAAAAAATATTTAAAAAGTTTTGGTAAGAGATTGGAACAAAGTGGAGAGGCAGGTTGTAGAAAAAAGACGCCTAATAAATGGTTTGAAATTCAAGATATAATAGCTTATTATAAAGAATTTGAAAAACCTAAAATTGTTTGGGCAAGTGTTGGAGAAAATGAATATTCATATATTGAAAAAGGATTGTATTTATTAGATACAAATTATTTTTTAGTCTGCAATGATGAAAATATTTTAAAATATTTAATCGGAATATTTAATTCAAAATTATTTTTATTAGCATTATCATATAAAGATACTCCATTAGGTGATGGCGGAGCTTGGAGGCATTATAAATACAATTTGGAAGAAATGACTATTCCCGAAGTCGATAAGAAAACGGAAAATAAAATCGAGGGTTTGGTTGATAGGATAATTTACGGGAAGAAAAAAGATATTGACACAAGCGAACTTGAGCGGGAGATTGACAGAGTAGTTTATGGTTTATATGGTTTAAGCGAGGAAGATATTTAAATTATTAAGGGAAAATATAAATTTTTTATTAAAAAATAATTATCTCCATATTATCACAAGTAATCGATAAAGTATAGGGAGGAGAATTACCGTTAGAGCGCCGGCTATTCCTATGGCAAGCCCAGACATTGCGCCTTCCGTTTCCCCCATTTCTATGGCTTTACTCGTTCCAATCGCATGCGAAGAATTTCCTATTCCCAAACCTACGGCTAAAGGAGATTTTATTTTAAATATTTTACAAACGGCTGGTGCTACTAATTAGTAATTATGAGTTGAAATTTAATAGTTAATTTTCCGAAGGAAAAATTATGGAATATGATATTAAATAATCTTTATTAAATTTTTCATTTATTTTCTTTCAACTTTTTAAGATAATCGATTAAACTATATTTAAAATGTTCGAATTCATTTTCTAAAATTTTGTATCTGTAAAAATATTGATTTATAAAGTCTTTAATTTCAATTTTTTTGAATTCCAATTTTTTAGACATTTTCGACTCCGATTTTTAATAAATAACATTTTATAAAAATTATCGTATTATGCAATATATATAATTATCGTTTTATATCATTGTAAAAAAATCTTATATATGTTTTTTAATTAAAATAAAATAATAAAAGTTGTCAAAATGATTTATAATAATTAAATCTAAAAAATTATGTAAAAATATATATTTATTTTAATAATTATTATATAATATTTGCATTGTTTTAAATTAAGGAAATTTTCAAAATGATTAAATTCTTTAAAAGTCAATCCACAGAAGCGAGACGAGACTTAATACTTCATGGTTCTATTAAAAATACTCTTATTATGCTTTCCATTCCCACTCTTATGATGGGTTTAGTTCAATCTATGGTTCCTCTTATGGACGGACTTTTTCTAAATAATGTAACGGGCAGACTAATAGCGAGCAGTATACATTTTTCAGAACCGATTATAAATATGATGACGGCTTTATCTCAAGGTTTGGGCGTAGCAGCTATGGCGATAGTCGGGCAATATAACGGAATCGGAGATTTTAAGAACGCCAAAAAAGTTTCGACTCAAATAGTTGTGGCGGGAATTCTATTCGGAATCGCTATGGGTCCGACATTATATATAGTAAGCATATTGGTTTCTATGAATTTGCAAGAGGGAGTCAAAGAGAGCGTTTTTCAATATTTGTCTTTATATAGTTTCGTTATGCCTATGACTTTTATGGCGGCTATTTATAACGGTTTGAAGAATGCAAGCGGTAAACCAGAAGCCACTTTTATAAGAATGCTTTTATTATTAATCTTAAAAATAATATTTAATTTTATTTTTGTATATTTTTTGCAATTAAAAATAGTTGGAAGCGTTTTGGCGTCTTTTTCTACATATTCTTTGATAAGCGTTTGGATGTATTACGATTTATTTATTAAAGAAAGTGAAGATAAACTTACTTTAAAAGGATTTAAATTCGATATAACCATAATTAAACAACTTATGGTTATAGGCGTTCCTTCTATGCTCACAACATTTTTAAGCAATTTTGGATTTTTCCTTATAAATAGCGAGGTTGAAAAATACGGGCAAATCGTCTTAAACGGAAACGGAATAGCCAACAATATAACAGCGGTATGTTTTAATATGCCGGCTGCTTTCGGTTCGGCAGTTACGACTATGGTAAGTATGAATATCGGAGCGCAATATTCAGACAAGGCTAAAAAATCATGCTATATGGGAATAATGATGAGTATTATAACATCCATAACTTTAATAGCGATTATTCTTCCGTTATCCAAATATATGACAATTTTATTTACTAGAGATGTAGAAGATTTGGCTATAGCAAACGGAGCGCTTCCAATATACGCTTTATCGATTATAGGCTTCGGAGTCACTATGGTATCGCAAGGAGCTTTAATCGGACTCGGCAGAACTAGAGTACCTTTATTTATAAGCATTTTAAGGATATGGTTTTTTAGATATATATTTATATTAACGACTTCGAGTCATTTGCAATATTGGTCGGTTTTTTACGGAAATTTATTTTCAAACACTATGGCTGGCATAATCACATTTATAATAATACTTAAAACTCCTTGGCGTTCGGTTATTAATATGAACACTCAAAATATTTTTATTTTAAGGGCGAAACTTTTTTCGGATAGAATAAGTGCTGCATTATTTCCTAAAAATATTGGAAAGAGAAAAGATTATAATAGAAAAATGAAAAACCGTTTAAAAAATATTAAAGATTCTTCGAAACTCGCAAAATTTATGAAAAGAGAGGAAGAAAAAGCTCAAAGAACGAAAGAAAGAGAAGAAAGAATACAAAAGAAACTCGAAGAGAGAGATTTGGAAATGGAAAAATACGTCAAACAAATAGAAGAGATAAAAGAAAATAGAAAAAAGATGCATGACGAAAGAAAAAAATATATGGAAGAGAGAAAGAAAGAAAAAGAAGAGAAAAGAAAAAGAGATAAAGAAAAACTTAAAGAGAGAATAGAAAATAGATTGAGGTTAAAAGAAGAAAGAAAAATATCTCGCAAGCGCGAAATTTTAGCGATTAAAAACAAGAATAAAGAAAACAAAGAAAATAATAAAAATAAAAAAGAAAATGAGAAAAAAGAAAACGAATAAAACAACTTTAATATTGCTCATAGCCGGAAACTCGAGAAGATTCGGAGGAAAAATAAAAAAGCAATTTGTAAAAATAAATAAAAAACCTCTATTTATTTACACTTTTGAAGCTATCATTAAATTTAAATTCGACAATATTATAATTGTAAGCCATAAAGACAATATAAATAAAGTAAAAAAAATTATCGACAATTCGACAAAAAATAAAAATATATATTATATTAAAGGCGGAGATGAGAGAGTTTATTCGGTTTATAACGCGATGAAATTTATAAAAGATAATAATATCAAAACCGATTATGTTTTTATTCATGATGGGGTTCGCCCGATAGTTTCAAAAAAAGAAATTAAAGAATTGTTCGATTCTGTAGTCAAAAATAACGGCGCGATTTTGGCTTCTAAAGTAGTCGATACCATAAAAAAAATAGATTCTAAAAAAAATATATTAGAAACCATAAACAGAGATTTTATTTATAGAGCGGCTACTCCTCAAGCTTTTAATTTTGGAAAATATATGATTGCAATCGATAGATATATAAACGATACGAATTATAATAAAAGACTAGGCAAAAAAATAGCGACAGACGATGCGGAAATTTACAGCGCTTATGCGGGAAAAGTTTCAATTGTAGAATGCTCTTCGAATAATATTAAAATTACCAATAAAGAAGATTTATCATTGTTTAAATATATTAAGAATCTGTAATATTATCGTAAAAATAATATGTGATTAAACTACTGCGTTCTAATATTTTTCTATATCTACCGACAGGCAATCTTCTATAGCTTCTTTAATATTATTTTCAAGTTCTTCCATAGTGTCGCCTTGAGAAAAACAACCTTTAATACTTGGAACTTCAGC
>CAZUEE010000142.1:0-5572 GCA_964619175.1 uncultured Brachyspira sp.
TGCGTCTCCTTGCGATAAAAGCTACATTGTTATTAAAAGTTATTAAAAAGTTAATGAATTCTAACTTCGCCCTCATCCATGCTATGCGACTACGACGATGACGGCTTTTTTAATCGTCTTGGAAATTAATTTTTTCTTGTATTTTATAATTTTAATTATAAAATATATCAATAATTTTACGGAGTTTAATTTTTAATTTTATTATGATACTTGACGGAAAAGAATTGTCTAAAGAGATAAAAGAAAATATAAAATCAAAAGTAGAATCGCTTCACAAAAAACCTAGAATAGATTTTTTATATTTTGAAAACGATAAAGCGACCGAAGTATATTTTAATAGAGCTAAAAAATCGGCGGAAAGCGTAGGTATGATTGGAACTCTCCATAATATTTCTGCAAATACGAACGAAAAAGATTTTTTAACTTTAATAGAATATTTAAATAAAGAAAAAGAAACCAACGGAATAATGATTCAGATGCCGCTTCCTAACAGTATAGACAAAAAAAAAGTTTATGAGATAATTTCGCCCGATAAGGATGTGGATGCGATATCGAATATAAATCTTGGAAAAATATTTCTTGGAGAAGATAAATTAATTCCATGCACGGTAAAAAGCGCGATGGCTTTAATAAAAAAAACTAAAATAAAAATAGAGGGAGCAAACGCCGTAGTAGTGGGAAGAAGCGATATAGTAGGAAAACCTTTGGCTCATATGCTTCTTCAAAAATCCGCAACCGTTACGATAGCGCATTCAAAAACTAAAAATTTAAAAGAGATTTGCAAGAATGCCGATATATTATGCGTTTCAATCGGAAAATCGGAATTTATAACGGCGGAATATATTAAAGAAGGAGCTACTGTTATAGATATAGGAATAAATGTTTCGCAGGATGGTTCTATAAAAGGAGATGTTAAATTTGACGAAGTTTCAAAATTGGCTTCTTTTATAACTCCCGTTCCAAACGGAGTGGGAAGCGTTACGGTTTCTATGCTTTTGAATAATTTGCTTTATCTTTATAATATTCAACAAAAATGTTAAAATTAACTTAAAATTAATCGAATTGAATATTTAATATTGACTTTATTTTTGCTTTATTGTATAATCTTATTAGTAATTAATACTAATAAGTATTTTTTACTATAATTACATATTTATTTAAGGAGACGGTATATGCCAAGTTTTGCAAACCCTTTTAATGCTAATATTCAAAGAAAGGTAACTAAAGAAGAGTTGATTCAGGCTATAAGATTGGATATAGCGGGAGAATTGGAAGCCATTTATTTATATGATGCTCATGTTATGGCGACAGACGACCCCGTTGTGAAGGCGGTATTAAGCGATATAAGAGATGAAGAGAAAGCTCATATCGGCGAGTTGATGGCTCTTTTAAGACATTTGGACCCTAAAGAAGCTGAGCATTTTGAGTCGGGAGAATTGGAAGTAAAAGAGCTTATGGAAGAGCTTGGAATAAAAGAACCAGAATTATCCGGACTTACGGTTGGAAGTTTAAAAAACAAATAAAAAGTAAATAAAAAACGAATAATAGAAAATAAATAATTATTTAAGGAGAGATACATGGATTATTTGGCAAGAGAAAGCGCGCCTTTTGAGAATAGTTTCTGGGACAATATAGACAAAACTGTCATAGAAACGGCAAGGAGAACTTTAATCGGAAGAAGATTTTTAAATATTTACGGACCTTTAGGCTCTGGAACGATAAGCGTTCAATACGATAAAAACGACAGAGAAGAAATATTTGAGAACGGAATAGTTAAAACTTCCGGAAGAAAATCGGTGGAACTTCCTCAATTATACGAAGATTTTACTCTTTTATGGCGAGATATAGAAAATAACGAAAGAAACAAACTGCCTTTGGATTTGTCGGTTGCATCTTCCGCCTCTCAAAATTTGGCGAATAGAGAAGACAAATTAATATTCTACGGAAACGAATTATTGGGCGTAGAAGGGATTTTAAATTCTAAAGAAGCTCAAAAATTAAAATTAAGCGATTGGGGAACGGGAGAAAATCCTTATAAAGACATAGTCAAAGCTATAAATATGATTATGGAAAAGGGAATAGTCGGAAAAATCGTTTTATGTTTAAGCAGAGGTTTATATTTCGACTTGCAAAGAATACAACAGGGAACAGGAATGACGGAAGCTCAAAGAATTTCAAATATGATTGGAAATTTATTTAATGTTTCAGTTATAAAAGAGAAAAAAGCCGCCTTAATCTGCGCCGAGCCTCAATATGTGGATTTGGCTGTAGGAGTAGATATGGCTACGGCTTATTTGGAACAAAAAGATTTAAATCATAGTTTTAGAATAATGGAAACCGTTTTGCCAAGAATAAAAGAACCGAACGCTATAGTCGTTTTGGAATAAAAACATTTAAAATAAGCAAGAGGTTTGTCGCAAAATCGTCAAGCCTCTTTTTACATTTAGAGTATTAACATTGTTATAAATTAATGCTATAATGCAGTTATAAAAATAAGTAATATAAAAAATATTTAAAAAATATTATTAAAAATAAAAAATTAGGAGAGTTAAATGTTTGGAGGATATTTAGAATATTATTTCGGTTATATATGGATTTTAATTCCCGGTTTAATACTCGGTTTTTGGGCGCAGGCAAAAGTTCAAGGAACTTATGCAAAATATAGCAGAGTTCAAAACAGAAGAGGAATAACTGGCGAACAAACTGCAAAACATATATTAAACGCTTACGGTATCGATATTCCAGTAGAAAGAATAAAAGGAAATTTAACCGACCATTACGACCCTAGCGCAAAAGTATTGAGATTATCAGCGGGAGTTTATAACGGAACGGATGTAGCCGCTTTGGGAATTGCAGCTCATGAAGTAGGACATGCGATACAGCATGACAGAGGATACGCTCCACTGACTTTAAGAAACGGTTTTTATCCTCTATGCGCAATCGGAGACCAATTCGGACCTTTCTTGGTTTTGGCGGGAATAATGATTGGAGGCGCTGGAAGCTTTTCTTATATGGTTATGATGGCTGGAATAATATTATTTGCTTTCGCCGTTTTATTTTCATTAATAACTTTGCCCGTAGAATTTGACGCTTCGAATAGAGCGATAAAAATTTTGGATAAGGGCGGATTTTTGGACTTAGAAGAACTTGACGGAGCAAAAAAAGTATTGAAGGCTGCAGCTCTAACCTATGTCGCAGCTGCCGTTACTTCGATTTTGTCCATTATCAGACTTATATTGCTTGCAAATAGAAGAAGAGATTAAAGATTAGAAATTAAATTTAAAATAAAAGTAAGAAAAATAAAGAAGTTAATTTTATTAGCTTTTTTATTTTTTTAATTCTTTTAAATATTATTTAAATATTTAAAAGAATTTTTATTTCGTTATGCCATCTATTTATATATTCTTTAAAATCTTCTTTTGAAATTTTCTTTTCTTTTAATGCTAATAAATGAAAAGGAGAAATCATATTTACAAAACTTTCGTCAAATTCGCCGTCTATATTTTTGATAAAAGATTCTAATTTTTCTGTAAATTCTTTTTCGTTTATAGTCTCTTCTATATAATCATAATCGTTTATAATTATATTTTTTTTATTTTTACTATCGTTAAAATTTATATTATCAAATTTTTTAATGTTTTTTATTTTTGCGGATTCTTTAGTCAAATTAAAAATTTCAATATCTTTCATAATCTCGTTTGCCAAAGTCTCGAAATGCTTTTTATAACTTATAAGCGAAGCGGAAGTTTTTCTTATAATATTATCGTAGCATTCTATATTTTGATTATCGTTTAATCTTTTATATTTCAAACTTTCAAAAGTTTTTAATTTATTGCCACTTAAAAAATCTAAAGCGACGGCGTTGGAATATATAGAATGACTTTTATCGTTTAAATGACAAAAATCGCATCCCGCAAGCAATATATATCTTGGGTTAAGAATATTTGCGATTCTCAAAGCGGGCATTATAACGCTTCCCTCCATAGGAAAATAAATATTATTGAGATTATTTTTTATATTGTAAATAATTTTCTCAAAACTTTCGTTATGCGAAAAATAAAATATTCTCTTTTTATTGACATTTATTTTATTAATGTTAGTAAAAGGAAAAGGATAAGCCGTATGAGTAGCGAATATCGGAATATCGTTTTTTATGGAATCGATTATATGTATCGAAGAATAAAATCCTCCGTCTGTCGAAACTATGGCGTCGGCTTTTATATTATTTTTTATTAGAGTATTAAACGCATGCGATAAAACTAAAACAAAATGAGTTTTTGAAAGTTCTTCTATTTTTTCAATATAATTGTCTATGGAGGCTCCGGCTGATATTAAAAGCAAAGGAGTTTTTTTATTTAAAATATTTTTATAAGTTTTTAACGAATAGCCTTTATTTAGTTGCATATTATAAATTATATTTCTTGCCCAAATTGGAGCGAAATAATAATTGGAAGTAAGAGACATTAATTTTTCTTTTGTATTGTTTATTAAAAGAGTATGAACATTATCATAATAATTTTTATTTTGAGCGCTTATATTAGAGGCTCTTATATGCCTTATATATACTATTTTTTTAATATCCTCTTCCGATATATAAAAATCGAAAAAAGAAATTATATCTTCTATTTTTTCGTCCAATAAAATAATAGTTCTTTTTAAATTTTTAGATTCTATATTTTCAAAAATAAGTTTTACTATTTCAATATCTTTTTCTATTATTATCGCTTTATTTTCTTCGTTTAACGATAAAAAATAATCTATATGATAAAAAGAAGCCACAGATAAAAATACTCCTATACGACTTAAATTGTCTCTTACATTCTGATTTATCAATCTTTTTGCTTCTTCGATTGGAGCGTAAACGGAAGTTAAAGGTTTATTATCATAAGCGACGAATATAAGATTATCTTTATTTAATTTTATTTGATATAAACCGTTTTTAGTTTTTTTATAATTTTTAAGTTTTTGCAAGGCTCTTAAATTGTATTTATTTTTGTTTAATTCTTCTATATTGTTAATATAATTATTCATTATTACTCGTTCTTTTTTCTTTATAGATGTTATATTTTATAATATTTAATAATAAATAAAAATACAAAAATCTTATTTTTATATAAAAACATAATATTTAAAAAAAATACTTGACATTTTGGAAAAATTTGTTAAACTATGAATGTAAGGAATATTAAGTGCCCTTATAAATTTATTTAAATTAACGAGGATAAAAATCCTTGCTTAAGGAGTGCATTATGATAAAAACGAAAAAAATCTCATGTAAAAAGATTGCTATTATTATATTAATAGCTGTTTTTTCTATTGCGGGAATAATAGCCTGTAGCGGAGACGCCATTACTGGAGGAAGAGAAGGTAATTATTCATATACTCCAGATGACACATACCCGACTAATACGGGACCTTTATATACTAACGACATTAAACCTCCAGAGCCTGGAACTAACGACACTATACCTATATATACTAACGACATTAAACCTCCAGAGCCTGGAACTAACGACGCTACATCTACATTCCCTGAAAACACATATAGAGAAATATATGTTCCATATGTTGG
>CAZUEE010000143.1:0-5467 GCA_964619175.1 uncultured Brachyspira sp.
TATTATTTTTTGTAAGTTGCAGCTCTAACGAAAAACCGCCCGTTGCAAAACATTCCAAATCGGAACTAGTAGGAACTTGGAATAGGAATATAGTATCAATGAGGGATATTAGTCCTTGGCATCATGAAAAGACGTTTTCTGTTGCAGACAACGGCGATATATACGATGAAGTACAGGCTCATGTCAGGGGGGAGTTTAGTTATATTGTGTCTTGTTATTCTGGGAAGTTGCCCGATACTTTCGATTATCCTCTTACTATAGTAGTAAAGGTAACAAATGTGCGTAAGCAAGGTATGTATAATACTAATATTGGGTATGGCGGAACGGTTACATTCTATAACGCATCAAATGGAAGTTTTTATTATACTAATTGTAATTGTTACCCTGATAATAATAATGGTTATAATGAAATAATTCTTATGGGCAATCTAACTAAAACAAATACAAATAAATAATATAGACTTTTGAAAATTAAAAAGGCTTGACTTTTTTAGCCAAGCCTTATTTATTATATTCTTTTGATTAACTCCATATTATCATCTTCATATCAAATTTATAACTTAAATATTGATGATAGGGATACATTCTTATGGCATATCCGCTCTGTCCGGTATTGACGCATTCCAAAGAACCGATAAAAGAATGTCTACCGTTTCCCAAATCGGAAGAATGTTTCATTTCTACTATCGTAGGTTCTATAATGTCGCCTTTCATACTCAACTTACCATGATAGAGTTCCACTTTTACAGAATCGGGAGATATATTTCCCAAATTAACTATAGTTTTTATTTCGAATTTACTTCCAACTTGCAAATTCCTCGAAGGCATTTCCGACATCGTATTTTCAAACGAAACTTTAGCCCATTTTGAATATATGCCATCTTTCCAAGATTTTAATTCTTTAGCATTCTTAAAATCATTTTCAATCATATTGAGATATCTTTTACTGGCATGATTGTAGAATTTATTGAAATAATCGGCAACCATTCTATTGGTAGAAAATTCTGGGCATACCGTTTGCATACTCCATTTCATAGCGTTTACCCATTGTCTCGGTATATCGTCTCTTCCTCTTTCATAGAATAACGGTATAATTTCGTTTTCCAAAACATTATATAACGCGTTGCTTTCTACTTCATCCTGATATCCCAAATCGGTATATTCTTCTCTATTTCCTATAGCCCAACCGTTCTGTCCGTCATAAGATTCGTCCCACCAACCGTCCAATACGCTGAAATTTAATCCTCCGTTAGGCGGAACTTTCATGCCGCTCGTGCCGCTCGCTTCCAAAGGTCTTCTTGGATTATTAAGCCAAACATCGACTCCTTGAACCATATATCTCGCCACATTTATATCATAATCTTCCAAAAATACTATATGGTCTCTAAACTCTTCTCGTCTGCATATTTCGGCTATATTTTTGATTAATTCTTTGCCACCGTTATCATGCGGATGCGCTTTTCCGGCAAATATAATTTGAACGGGACGATTAGTATTGTTTACGATTTTTTTAAGTCTCTCCAAATCTCTAAAAAGTAAAGTTCCTCTTTTATAGGTTGCGAATCTTCTTGCAAATCCTATAGTCAAAGCTTCGGGAGAGAGAATTTGTTCGGCATGATTTATTTCGTTTTTCGTAAATCCTCTGTTAATCAATTGACTTTTTAATCTCTCTCTACAGAAATCTATTAATCTCTCTTTTCTTCTTTCATGAGTTCTCCAAAGTTCCGCATCGGGAATCTTATGCACTCTTTCCCAAATATCATGTTCCAAAGGTTTTGTCCTCCAACGAGGTCCCAAATATCTATCTAAAAGATTTTGCATATCGAATGAAATCCAGCTTAAAGTATGAATTCCGTTCGTAATCGAATCTATAGGAAGTTCGTCTGCGGGAACTCCTTTCCAAATGTCTTTCCACATCTCTCTCGATACATGTCCATGAAGTTTGCTTACCCCGTTATTTTCTGCGGATAAATTCAAAGCCAGAATCGTCATACAGAAATCTTCTTTCGGGTTATCGGGATTAATTTTTCCAAGTTTAAGGAATTCTTCCATAGTCATATCTATTTGTTTGACATATTCCGAAAAATACTTTTGCACCATCTCTACAGGAAATACATCGTTTCCAGCCGGAACGGGAGTATGAGTTGTAAATACATTTGAACTATAAACTACTTCCCTTGCCGATTGTCTATCTAATTTATCGTCTACCATTAATTGTCTGATTCTTTCGAGAGACAAAAACGCACTATGTCCTTCGTTCATATGATGAATAGTGGGCTTTATTCCCAATTTTTTTAACGCCTTAACGCCTCCGATACCAAGCAATATTTCCTGCTGTATTCTCGTTTCAAGATTTCCGCCATAAAGTTGCGCCGTAATATCTCTATCTTCTACGCTATTTTCTTCGATATTTGCATCCAAATAATAAAGTTGTATTCTTCCGACATTAGCTTTCCATATTTGAGCGTAAACTTTTCTTCCGGGCAAATCGACATCGACTTTCATAGTTTCGCCGTTGGAATCCAAAACTTTTTCCAAAGCCAAATTAAAAAAATCGTTTTCTATATCGTATTCTTGTTGCCAACCGTCAGCGTTCAAATATTGCCTGAAATATCCTTTTCTATATAAAAGCCCGACAGCGACAAAAGGCAAACCCAAATCGCTTGCGCTTTTCAAATGGTCACCTGACAATACTCCAAGCCCACCCGAATAATTAGGCAAAGATTCATGAAGTCCGTATTCGAAAGAGAAATAGGCTATTTTTTCATTTTCAACTTTTTTCGAATCGTCCAAACTCGCATACCAAGTTTCTTGATTCATATAAGTTTTAAACTCATCGTAAACTTCCGCCAAATTCATCATTGCGGCGTCGTCATGAAGCATATTATAAAAGCATTCTTGCGAAGATTCGCCTAAAATTCTTATAGGATTATGGTCTTTTTTATCATAATTATCAATATCTATAGTTCTTAATAAATTTACAGCTTTTTGATTCCAACACCACCAGAAATTTTTCGTGATTTCTAATAAAGGTTCTAATTCTTTAGGAACGGATGGAGAAACCATATATTTATTTATTTTCATAAATCGCACCGCCTTAAAAATATTTTTTTATTTTTATATTATTTTCTAATTATATAATAAATTATTTAAAAAATCAATAAATCCTTAATAAATTATATAATTTTCCAATAATAATTGAATATCGGATTTTCCGTTAAATCTGTTAATTCTTAATTTATAAAATATGTCTATATGGTTTGAATTTTCAAATTTTTGAGCTTCTTCTTCGCTCGAATCCCATAAAATCGCAGTTATATTTTTTTTGCTTTGATTAAGTTCGAATTTAATATGAAATTTATCGTTTTTAGGCAACGGAATTATTTTTTCCACTTTAACATTATTAGAATAAAATATCGGTTCTTCGTTTGAACATCCGAAAGGCTCGAAAGCTTCTATAGTTTCTGCAAATTTTATATCTATATATTTGAAATCCAATTTTATATCGTAATTTTTATCTTCTTTTTCTGATATCTCGACATTATTTTCCGAAACATATTTCGTTATTTTCTCTGCGAATTTATCGAATTTATCAATATCCAAACTAAATCCCGCCGCGTTTTTATGTCCGCCGAATTTATTTAAATAAACTCTCGCAAACTCAAGCATTTCCCTTGCATTATTATTTCCTCCGCTTCTTATACTTCCCGTACAAATTCCTTCGGTTTCATCTTCATGCAAAATGACCGCCGTTTTTCCGTATTCGCTTAAAACTTTTCCGGCTATCAATCCCGTTAAACCTTGTTCGATTTCTTTACTTTTAACTAATATCAAAGGCATAGACAAAGAGTCGTTATTTTTTATATATTCGCTCACTATATTAAAACATTCGTCAGTTAAAGATTTTCTCGTTTCGTTCATATTATAAATTTCTTCGGATAATCTTAAAGCCTCTTCTTTCAATTCGGAAGTTAAAAGTTGTAAGGCGTATTCCGGTTTATTCATTCTTCCCGCCGCATTTATAAAAGGAGCTAATTTCCAACCTATAGTTTGAGTGTCTATTTTAGAATTTAATAAATTTATTTTTTCTAAAATAATATTATATCTAATATGCGGAAGTTGAGATTTAGATAATTCTTCCAAAGCGCATTTTATATAAGCTCTGTTTTCTTCTATGACGGGAACTACATCCGCCACGGTTCCTAAAGCCACCAATATAGATTCTCTTTTTAAATAATTTTGAAGTTGTTTTTGGCTTATATAAAACATTCTTTTAAATATTTCCATTTTTATTATCAAATCTCTATATTCAAAATTTTCGTATTTATAAATATTGATATTCAAAGCTAAAGCGAACTCTTCGAGAGTTTTAATTTTTTTTATATTAATATTGCCGTAAACAGTTCCAAGTTGCAATAAATCGTAAACTCTTTCGTATTCGGGTAAAAACATTTCGTATTTTTCAAATATGGACAAAAGTCTTTTTAATCTGTCTTCGCCTCCCGTCAAAACTAAAATCGCACCTTCTCCCTCGAACATATAGCTTGCGAGCTCTTCTAATATTTCCTCTTCTGTTAATAATTCGTCATAATAATCGGCGTATATCGATTTGTAAGAATTTTCATTTTCTTTTAAAATTTCAAATCCGATAGCGTCGCCGTTTGGAACAAAATTTACGGTTTTTAAAGCCTTAACTTTTCTTAACGAATTATTTTTTTTATCGATTTCGTAATCCAACACTATAATATCCTTATTGTAAATTTTTGTATAAGATAAAACGAAAGCTTGCATCATTTTAAAAGCTACCGCGCAGCCAGAAAAATTTTTAGAAATAAACCCCGTATTAGGAAGTTTAGGATTAAATATCGCATAAGCGTTTGGGAGTATTTCCGGTATATCATGATGGTCGGTTACTATTATATCTATAGAATGTTCGCGGGCAAATTCTACTTCTTCCACATTCGATATTCCGCAATCTACCGTAATAATCAAACTTGTCCCCGAGTTTGCATATTCTTCTATAACGGATTTTGAAAGTCCGTATCCAGTGGAATGATTGGGAACGAAAGCCTCGACACTTTTTGTAACAGATTTTAAAGTATTGTATATTATGGATGCTGCCGTAATTCCGTCAGCGTCTTTATCTCCGTATATTAATATTTTTTCGTCGCTTTCTATCGCGTCTTTCAACCTGTCGACAAATATATTCATATCTTTTATTGAAAAAGGGCTTGAAAGAGAATATATATCTTGAAAGAAAAAATCGAATATTTCGGATTTTGTTTTTATTCCTCTTAAATCGAGCAAATCTTTTATTATAGGATTTAAATTGTTTACATCAATTTTAATATTTTGCATTAAAAAATTTTAGAACCTTTTAGAATTTTAGTAATTTTATTTTATAATAATTTTATCATAATAAAAAAAAATGACAATTAAATATATTATTTAGAAGGTTTTATACTTT
>CAZUEE010000144.1:0-5465 GCA_964619175.1 uncultured Brachyspira sp.
ACATTTTTTATTTAATATATTCAATTTATTTACGATATTTAAAAAAGAATTTTTAAAGAAATTAAAAAATATATAAAAATATTTTAAAAAGCGTTTATTATGAATGAAAATATTTTAGTCATAGAATATAGAAACGAACTTATTGAAAAAATAGTCGATATTTTAAAAGAAAGACATTATAATCCTATTCAAACTACTTCCCGTTCAAAAGGAATCGAAATAGCAAACGAAAGCTCAATAGATTTAATAATACTTGACGCCGATATCGGAGATTCTAAAGGCTTAGAATTATTGGAAACTTTTAAAAATACCGAAAATACGAAAGGGATTCCCGTTATTTTGTTAAGCACTCCTTACAGAAAAATGGATTTTATAGAAGAGGCTATAAATTTGGGAATTGACGGTTTAATATTTACTCCTTTCGACGAAATGGAATTTATAGCCGCCGTTCACGGAGCTTTAAAATTAAAAAAATTATTCGTTGAAAACGTAAAATTAATCAAACAGAATAACAATATCGAAGAAGAATTAAATAATCTTAAAGAAGTTTCCGAAGGACATTATAAATCTTATAAAGAAGCGCAAAAAAAATACGATGACTTACTTAATTACGATTTGGAAACGGGGCTAAATAATAAAAAAGAATTTTATAAACAATTTAAAAAATTAGTTTTTGAAAGCGTTCGTCATGAAGACACGATTATATTATCATGTTTTTGCATAGACGGACTCGAAAATATAATAAAGGAATTCGGAATTATGGCGGCGGAAGAGATAATTCTTCAATTTACTAAAGTTTTGAAAGACGCAAGCAGAGAAGAGGATTTAATAGCTCGTTTAAGCAATAACGAATTTATAGTTGCATTTAAAAGAATGGATATAAGATTATACGACGAGAAAGTTGAAGAGATAAAAAATTTGGTAGATAAAAACGAACTTGATTATAACGGTATGGTTATAAAATATACTATGTCTGCGGGCATATCGTATACGGCTTACAGGAAAAATTATCATTTTGAAAATAATGTCGATAAGGAAATCTCTCCCGTCCTTTTGGCTTTGCATAACGCTAAAAGAAGAGGTTTTGCATCCGTGTATATTCATCCTACAGTAATAAGAAAATAAAATTTAAAAAATAATAAAAATAAAATAAATAATTATGATTATTAATCTTGATAAAAAATATATCGAAAGCGTAAAATATGCGGCAAACGAAGTTGCTAAAGTTGTTAAAGACGGAGGAGTCGTTATTTCGCCAACCGATACAGTTTACGGAATTCTTGCCGACGCTTTTAATACCGATGCCGTTTTCAGAATCTATAAAATCAAAGGAAGAGAAAAAGACAAGCCTCTTTTAATTTTGCTTGAAAACGAAAAATATTTGAAATTATTTTCCGATATGCAAATTCCAGAAATCGTAAAAAAAAACATACCGGGCGAATTAACTTTTATTATGCCTTTATCGAAAAATTTAAAATATAATTTTGACTTTTTAAAATCTACGGTAGCCGTTCGTATTCCAAAAGACGATTATATGCAACTTATTTTAAAAGAAACTCCTCCTCTCGTAGCTCCGTCTGCGAACATTTCGGGAAAAGGCATTATATATGACGGCGACAAAATAGTAGAAATTTTTAAAGATAAAGCGGATTTAATAGTTAATGCCGGACTGATAGAAAAAAAACTCCCTTCAACTTTATACGATTCTATAAATAAAAAAATTCTTCGTCAGGGCGAAGTTTATTTGAAAGAATAACTATAAAAGAATAATTATATTATTATAATTGTTTTATAATTTACTATTGACATTCTATCTATAGTAATGTATTATTTTTCAAACAAATTAATTATTTATTTGGAGGATGTAAATGATATATAATAATGTATTGGAATTGGTTGGAAATACTCCAATTGTCCGACTTGAAAAAATAGAAAAAAAGTTTAATTTAAATGAGCGCGTTAAACTTTTTGGTAAAGTAGAAAAAAATAATCCCGTAGGTTCGGTTAAAGATAGACCCGTAAAACAGATGCTTCTCGATTTGTTTGAAAGCGGAAAATTAAAGGAAGGTTCTACCATAATAGAGCCTACCTCTGGAAACACGGGAATCGCTATGGCGGCTATAGGCACTTATTTGAAGCTTAATGTTATAATAGTTATGCCATCTTCTATGTCGCAAGAGAGAAGAAAATTAATAAAAGACTATGGCGCTAAACTCGAACTTGTAGACGGAGGAATGAGCGTGGCAGTAGAGAGGGCGAATCAATTAAATAAAGATATAAAAGATTCCGTTATACCGGGACAATTCGTAAATCAATCCAATGTTAAAGCGCATTATAATTATACGGCGCAAGAAATATTTAACGATATTCCCGATATCGATTATATAGTGGCTGGAATAGGAACGGGAGGAACAGCGACCGGAATCGGAAAATATATTTTGGATAATAAAAAACAGACAAAAGTTATAGGAATCGAGCCGGAATCTTCGCCTTTGCTTACTAAAGGAAAAGCTTCTCCTCATAAAATTCAGGGAATAGGAGCAAATTTTATTCCGGAGATTTTAGACCAAGAAGTTATAAGCGAGATTATAGATGTTTCGGATGATGATGCCATAAACACCGCAAAAGAAATATGCAAAAGAGAAGGTTTGCTTGTTGGAATATCTTCTGGAGCGAGCGTTTTTGGAGCTATAGAATTGAGTAAAAAGATAGAAGTTAATAAAGATATAAAAATACTTTCGATTTTACCCGATACGGGCGAAAGGTATACTTGGAATTAACTTTTAATTTTATATTTTAGCTTTATGAAGTTAAAAACTTTTGAAGAATTGCCTAATAAAAAAGATATAAAAGATATTATAAAGTATATCAGAGATTATATTTTTCCCGATTTTTTTAGAAAGTCGGGAAAAATTGATAATATTAAGAAAAATATTTCCAGACTTTATTTAAAAATCGTTTCTGAAAATTCAAATTTAGACGATTTTGTAAAACAATTGGAAGATATTAAAGTAGTTTTAAAAAAGGATTTGGAATTCTTTTTCGATTCTGACCCAGCCTGCAAATCTTACGATGAGATTATTTTAACTTATCCCGGTTTCAGAGCTATATTTAGTTATAGAATATCGCATATATTTTATAATCAAAAAGAATATTTAACGGCGAGGATAATATCGGAATACGCACATTCAAAAACGGGAATAGATATTCATCCCGGGGCTAAGATAGGGGAATATTTTTTTATAGACCATGGAACGGGAATAGTTATAGGCGAAACTACTATTATTGGGCATCATGTAAAAATATATCAAGGCGTTACTTTGGGGGCTTTGTCGTTAAAAAATGGGCGAGGATTAGAAAACGAAAAAAGGCATCCGACCGTTTGCGATAATGTTACGATTTACGCTAACGCTTCGATATTTGGAGGAAAGACAATAATAGGTTCTAACGCCATAATAGGAGCGAATTGTATAGTATTGGAATCGGTTAAAGAAAACGAAAGAGTGGTTTTGAGTTAGAATTATAATATTATTTTTAATTTTATATTATATTTTTATATTTTAGTTTTTATTATGAAGAGAATATTAATTTTTTTGATAGCGATTTTAATTTTAATTTTTGCATACAATAATAATTTTTATTTTAAGGAAAAGAATATGAACGATACGCCAAAAAATGCGAAATATTGCTATTTTGCATCGGGTTGTTTTTGGGGAACAGAATATTGGTTCGAGCAAGCCAAAGGAGTATTCGAAGCGGTGAGCGGATATGCGGGAGGACATAAAGAAAATCCAACTTATATGGAAGTTTGCACGGGACTTACGGGACATTTGGAGACGGTAAAAGTGGGATATGACGGCGAAAAAACCACTTACGAGGATTTGGTTAAATTATTTTTTGAAACGCATAATTTTACTCAAAAAAACGGGCAAGGACCGGATATAGGCTCTCAATATTTGTCGGCGATTTTTTATCAAAACGAAGAAGAAAAAGAAATTGCCGAAAAATATATTAATATTTTGAAAGAAAAAGGTTATGATGTAGCCACAACTTTAAGAGAATATAAAAATTTTTACGAAGCCGAAGATTATCATCAAGATTATTATTTCAAAAAAGGAGCGATTCCTTATTGCCATTTTTACAATAAGATATTTTAAAAGATATTTTAAATAAATATTTTTTAAATCATTGAAAATCTTTAATGTTTAATTTTTTATTTCATTACAATTCTTTTATTAATTATATTTTATCAATCTTTCTTTTGATATAGTTAACATAATAATATATTTTCTCACAAAAGTTGTAAAATTTTATATTTTAAGTATTGATTTTTTTTTTTTTAGATTATTATAATATTAAATATATAAACAAATTAAAAGAGGTATTTTTTATGAAAACAGTTTATTGTTTTATGATAGGTTTAGTTTTATTTAATTTTTACGCTTGCACGAAGCAACAAACTCAAAACCCAAATAACCCTCAATACCAAATTGAGATAGCTTATCTGGATGAAAACGACAGTATTACAAAAGACAGAACAGATACTATGATGATGAAATTAAAAGATGACGATAGCGGATTTGTAATTACTTCTAAAAAGATGAGCGATAATAGGTATACCGTTTATTTAATTGATACAAAAAATGAGATTACAATATCAATGGTATATACGAATAAGGCAAATTTTCCGTATAAAATAACAACTCTAAAAGGCGAACAATTTTTAGAAGGATATACGGGAGAACATCGTAGGGATACGGAAGATTTTGATATGTCTTGGTATATGGGAGAGGAGGAAGAAAATTTATTAAATATTCCGCTTAAAAATAATATATACGACCATGTAAATTCCGCTGGATTAGATGCTCAAAGCGATTACCAATTTCAAATAATGAAAATTAGTGCAAAAATATGGTATGCTATTAGTATTCATGTTCAGAATTCGGAAAACACCGATAGTGGCATTCAAAGTAGAGGATGGTTAAAATGGCTTGGAATAGCATTATTAGCTATAGTAGTTCCGATATTGGTTATTGCAACAGCGATTTGCGCTGCAGTCGCTCCGCCAGCAGTTATGCCTATAGTTAAAACTATAGGTGTAGTAATATCCGTAGGGGTTGCTATGGTAGGAGCGGACGAATTAAATGAAAAAGACAGAGGAAAGAAAATTTTGAATATAGGTATAGATGGGGCTATAGTTGATAAAGATTATATTCTAAAATTAGAAGCAGGTAAAATGAAAAAATTAACGGTTCATGCAACAATAACAAATGTAAATAATATTTGTATAAAAGCTTTATTGGAAGGAGATGAAAGTTCAACCGCTAGATCTGATGATTCTGTATACAATAAATATAATTTTTCGTCTTTGGCGTTTGAAGTTTTTCTTGGTTTTGGTTTTGGAAGACCGAAATAATTAATAAAGGTGATAATTTATAGGTAGTGTATAATTTAAGATGAAAAAA
>CAZUEE010000145.1:0-5459 GCA_964619175.1 uncultured Brachyspira sp.
AGAATATTTTAAATTATAAAGAAAAGTATGTTTTTGATAAGAGTAATTTAATTAACATAATTTAGTTTACATAATTATATTAACATAATATTTAGAAAATATCAATCGTTATAATTTTTTGTATTAAATAAAGTTAATAAAATAAATTAAAGAATAAATAAATTTTTTCTTAAAAGAATATACTTTCCGTTATATTAGGAAGAAGTTTATATATTGAAATTCCAATTTTGTTTTCAAAATATTTTTTTATTTCGAATATTCGTTTCCATCTTAAAGCGCTATGCTTAAAAGTTCCGTATCTTATTGCCACATCTATAAATCTTTTTTCTAAAATACAAAACCCCGTAGCCATAGCGAGAGAATCGCATAATTGAACGAGCAAATCGTAATCGTCATATTTTGCATTTTTTACAAATTCTTTCATGAAATTATAATCTTCTTCGCTTATATCGAATTCTCCTATAGCGGTTTCAATATCTTGTATCATAAAAGAATGACTTATGCATATTTGAGCCAATTTTTCCCAACCATAATTTATGCAATATTTATAACCGTCTATTAAATGTCTTTCGGAAGTTATACCCGCATATCTGCCTATGTCATGCAAAAGTCCGTATATATAAGCTTTCTCTTTGTCCAAATCTTCGCATTTTTCGGCTATTATTTTGCAGGCTTTTGCGACATATTTTGAATGTTTAACCCAATCGGTAGGATTTAATTTATAAGCCTTATTTAATTCGTATTCGGCTCTATCTATATTTAGAATATTACTATTTAAATCGAGCATAAAATAATTTTAATTTCATTATATAAAAAATCAAGATATAAAATGTTTTTTGATATCCTAAATAATCTAAAAAATCAAAAAAATATTTGCTTTTATTTGTAAATGAATTATAATCTAAATTAAAAATATAAGGATTATCTATGTCAAAAGAATCTTATAAAGAGAGAATGGAAAAGTCTATCAATAGTTTGCAAAACGATTTAAAAGGAATAAGAACGGGCAGAGCCAACGCGTCTATATTGGACGGTATAAAAGTCGAAGCATACGGAAGCAACATGCCTTTGAAACAAGTAGGAAATGTCTCGACTCCGGATGCAAAAACTATTATGATTCAGCCTTTCGATAAAAGTTTAATAGGCAATATTGAAAAAGCTATATTAAAATCGGATTTGGGGTTTAATCCGTTCAACGAATCGGGAAATATTAGGATAATCGTTCCCGAACTTACCAAAGAAAGAAGAGAAGAGTTAAAAAAAGGCGTTAGACATAGAGGTGAAGAAGCTAAAATATCTATTCGCAATATCAGAAGAGACGAAAACGATAAAATAAAGAAAGAATTAAAAGATAAAAATATAACCGAAGACGAATCAAAAAATCAAGAGAAAAAAATACAAAATGAAACCGATTCATATATAAAGAAAATAGACGAATTGATAACCTCCAAAGAAAAAGAATTAGACGCTATATGATAAAAGATAATATTCCAAAACATGTGGCTATAATAATGGACGGAAACGGAAGATGGGCGAAGGCTCATAATAAAAGCAGAAATTATGGACACAGAAGCGGAAGCGAAAATGTGATAAAGATAGTGGAAGCATGTTGCGAACTTAATATTAAGTATTTGACTTTATACGCTTTTTCGACAGAAAATTGGAAGCGTCCCGAAGAAGAAAAAAAAGCGCTTTTCAAATTATTAAAAGAATTCTACAAAAAAGAAATTAAAAGGTTAATATCCAATAATATATCGGTAAAACATATAGGAGATATCGAAGCTTTCCCGAAAGACACTATAAAGGCAATTAAAGAAACCGAAAGAGAAACTGCGGAAAAATGCAAAGAACCAATCTTAACCGTTATATTGGCGTTAAATTACGGTTTTAGAGACGAACTTAAAAACGCAATAAAAAATATATGTGGCGACATAAAAGAGAGAATTATAAATATTGACGACATTGACGAAACTTTAATATCTAATTATTTATATACGAAAGATATCCCAGACCCGGATTTTATTATAAGGACTTCGGGCGAGATAAGATTAAGCAACTTTTTAATGTATCAAGCATCCTACAGCGAATTATATTTTACAAAAATATTGTGGCCCGATTTTTCAAAAGAAGATTTCAAAATTTCTATAAACGAATATTCAAATAGAGTAAGAAGATTTGGAGGCTTATAATGAGAAAAAGGCTTTTATCGGTTGTCTTAACTTTGCCGTTATTTATCGTGATAATATTTTACGACAAAGCTATATTTTTATTTCATTTGCTAATATTGTTGATTTCGATTTTCAGCGCTTCGGAAATTTTTTATATGGCGAAAGTGCATAGGCAACAGAATCTAAGGACTGTAATAACCACTATGATAGCTATGGTTTTGGGATATATTATAACTATTTGCGGAACTAAAGTATTCAAAGGCGATTTTTCTTCGCTTTATAAAATAGTGGAAACTAAAAATCCTTCTATGGATTTGTCTTTGATTATGGTATTCGCTTTAATAGCGGCTTTATTTTTGATAAATATTTTTAAAGTTAATGTTTCTTCTTTCGAGGAAAAAGGAAGAGCGATATTGACGGCGGTTTTTTGTTTTATATATGTGGGGCTTGGAATATGGCATATATCTTTAATGAGACTTATGCCTAGCGGAAAATATTATATAGTGTTTATATTTTTATGCGCATGGTTAAGCGATACGGGAGGATATATCGTTGGGAGAAAATTTGGGCGACATAAACTTTCAAATACCGCATCCCCAAATAAAAGCGTAGAGGGCTTTGTTGGAATGTTTATATTTACGATTCCTTTAATACTTGTTTACTATTATTTATATTCAAAAAATTATTTAATTTTTTTACTTGGAAGAAATATTCCTAATTTTTCATTATGCCAAATTGTATTTTTAACTTCGATATTTATTCTTACAAGTTTTTTAGGAGATATGGGCGAGAGTTTAATAAAGAGGATGTATGACACTAAAGATTCTTCGAAAATATTTCCCGGGCATGGGGGCGTTTTCGACATATTCGACAGCGTGATATTAACCGCTCCGATTTCTTATTATATATTTTTATTATTGCAATAAAAAATAATTAAAAACATTGTTGATTTTTAATTTTAAATGTATATACTTAGAAATATAATAAAAACATCGGAGGCATCAGTATGAAATCATATTCAAAATTATTATCGATTATTTTATCATGTATTTTAATAATATCTTGCGGAGAGAAAACCGCCAAACAAACGGGAGGCGATTTGCCGCAAATAGACGAGAATACCGAAACGGAGATAACCGTTTGGGCTTGGAATGTGGCTGCAAAAGCCTTAATGGAAACGGCGAAAAGTTTTAACGAAAAATATCCAAAGATAAAAGTTAATGTTCAGGAATACGGACTCGCTCAAAATGTTTACGAAAGATATGCCGTAATTATGACTTCGGGAGTGGGAGTTCCCGATGTAATTCAAATAGAAAGCGACTATGTTCAAAGCTATGCGGAAACTTATCCTCAATATTTTTTTGATATGAGAGGATATGTAGATATAGAGGGAAAAGTCGACCCTTCTAAAATTTCTACAAGTTATGATAGCGAAGGAAAACTAGTTTCTATTCCTTGGGATTCTGGTCCGGTAGTTATGTTTTATAGAGAAGATTTATTTAATCAAGCGGGTATAAATCCAGAATCTATAATTACTTTCGAGGATTATATTTCAGCAGGTAAAAAATTAAACAAAACATTTCCAAATATAACTATGACAGGACTTCCTTTCACGCAAGATGAAAATTTATTTAGATGTTTACTTGTTGCAAACAAATCCTATTATTTAAATAGTCAAGGAGAGATAACGGTTACATCCCCAAAAGCTATAGAAACTCTAGAAATGATAAAGAGACTTATAGACGAAGGAATTGCAAAAAATACCGTAAATTGGGATGGCGGTATAATTGCAAATAAAAACTCAGAAATAGCATCATGGATTATTGGCGGATGGTGGGGAGGCACTATAAAAGACCAAATGCCCGAAATGAAAGGAAAATGGAAAATAATGCCTATACCAGCTTTCCAAAATGGAGCGAGAGCATCATCTTCTGGCGGAGCCGGACTTTCTATAACGGCAAGCGAGCCTATTAAAAAAGCGGCTGCGTTGGAGTTTATAAAAGAAAGTTTGATGAATGTGGATAATCAACTTATGATGTATGAAAAATTTAGTTTATTTCCTTCATATTTGCCTGCTTACGATGATGCGAGATTCTTAAAATCGGACGATTATTTTGGAGACGATTTCAATAAAATATTAGCCAATGTTACGAAAGAAATTCCAAATGTTATTTATGCCTCTGAAAATTTTGCGGAAATAAAAAATATTATGGTAAGTATTTATGAAGATGTATTAAATAACGATAGAGATATAAAAAGCGCTTTAGAAGAAGCGGCAAATCAAATAAATGGAGCTACAGGAAGGGCTATAGCTAAATAAAAATATACTATTGACTTTTTGATAAAATTATTATATTATAATCGTATAATTTTAATTTTACGAGGTATAATTGTGAAACATTTTATAAAAATAGTTTTAATAGTATCATTCTGTGTAACCATTGTAACATGTTCGAATCAAAAATCTAAAAATGATTTTGTCGAATTGCCAGCTATAGACGAGAATACCGAAACGGAAATAACCGTTTGGTCTTGGAATGTAGCAGCTAAAGGTTTAATGGAAACGGCGAAAAGTTTTAACGAAAAATATCCAAAGATAAAAGTTACCGTTCAAGAATTTGGCGGAGCCGGTCAGGCTTATGAAAGATACGGAATAGTTTTTGCTTCTGGTGAAGGAATACCGGATATAGTGACGATTGAGAGCGATTATGTTCAATCTTTTGCCGAAAAATATCCCCAATATTTTTTAGATTTGAAAAGTTTAGCTCCCGCCGATATTGACAATAAAGTCGACCCTTCAAAAGTTACTACGAGTTATGACAGCGAAGGAAAACTTGTGGCTATAGCTTGGGATTCTGGTCCGGTAGTTATGTATTATAGAGAAGATTTATTTAATCAAGCGGGTATAAATCCAGAATCTATAATTACTTATGACGATTTTATAAACGCGGGAAAGAAGTTTCAAGAAAAATTTCCAAATATGAAATTTATTGGTTGGCCATTTGTTCAAGATGATGGAATATGGCGAGATTTGATGGTTCAAAATAATGTTTATTATCTTGATAAAAATGGAGAAGTAACTATATCATCTCCAAAAGCTGTTGAAAGTATGTCGGTTTTAAGAAAATTTATAGACGAAGGTTTGGCTTTAAATACTATAAATTGGGACGGAACTATAAGAGCCAATAAAACGGGAGAAGTTGCAACCTATATAATCGCAGCATGGTGGGGTGGAACTATGAAAGACCAAATGCCAGAAATGAAAGGAAAATGGAAAGCTATGAGGATGCC
>CAZUEE010000146.1:0-5452 GCA_964619175.1 uncultured Brachyspira sp.
TATAAAATTTCCCCGTCATTGAAAGCGATAGCGAAACTATTCAAGCAAAATAAAATTCTAAAATCTTGTAAATGCGGTATTTTCTATAGAACCTTCGGCGCCTATAGTCTCGTTTAAATTGCCGTTTATTAAAAATATAACTTTATCTATTCCCTCGAATTGAGTCGCCGTATACACGAATTGATAAATTTGAATCATAGTTCCCTCGTTTCCCAAAGGATTAAATTCAAAATCTTCGTTAAAGTTCAAATAAACTATATCGTCCTCTACAAATATATCTAGCAATTCTGTATTCTTTGGAACGCAGCTTATTATATTTTTATTATTTTCATCGTCTGTCGCTCCGTTAAGAAGAGTTTTTATAGCGCTTTCGATTGAAACATTGTCATTAAAATTTCTGTTTCTAAATATCAAAGTTATCGTCCCCGTATTTTCGTTATATTCTACCAAATAAATTCCTTCTTCTTTCGATTTTGTTTTTATATTATTAAAGTCTCTGTTTATTTTATTATTCGCTTTTTGTCTTTTATAGTTTGCAACATCGTTTTTAGCTTTTTTCATTATTTCTTTTTTGTCGTTATCGTTTCTTTTTACGGAATTTTTTGCGGGATTTTTTATACTATTTATATTATTATTGTCGTTATTATCTCTAACTATATTATTTGGACTAACCATATCCTTAATTACCCTATCATAATCGGTAGTTTTTTGAGAGTTTTGATTATTAAAAATAGTATCCTCTATTATATTTTTTCTACTTATTATATTATTGTCTTTTTCTTTATTATCTTTTTGATAATCTTTTTTATAGTCTTTTTGTGGAGAAGTATTAATTATTCTTTCTTTGTTATTATTGTTGTTTTCCGTTGTCTCGTTTTTATATTCAATATCTTTAAAATAATTATTATAATTTAAATTATTGTTCGCTATATTATTTCTATTATTGTTATTATTGTTTTGCATATAACTTGGAACTTCTTTGCTAAAATCTGTGGAAGCGGGTTTCATCGTTTTTATTACTTTTTCCGTATTTTCTTTTGGTTTTAAAATTTCTTGAAATATGCTTGTAGTTTGAAAGTTAGAAGAATTATTATTAATCGTATTATCATTTCTTACGGAATTATTATTTGTAATATTTGCAAAATTATCGTCTTTCCTGCTTTCTATTATCATCTGTTCGATATAATTATAAGGTTTGTTTTCTTCGTCAATATTATTTTCCGTATTTTCCGAAATATTTTGATTTTCTCTATATATATTCGAATTATGATAATTCTCGTTAAAAAATGGAAGCAGCGATTCTCTATTTATCAAAGTGGAATTTGTTAAACTCTCGTTATCGATTTCGTTATCGTTTAAATAGGTTTCCAATCTTGAATTTGTTTCATAAGCCATAACGGATAAAGTTTCGTTTGTGTCGGATTTGATAAAAAAACTAAATAAAGGTATATTGCTTAAAAAACTCATTTTATCCGAATTATCTTCCGGGATTTCATCGTTTCCCAAAGCCACCGCTTCTCTATGATTAATGCTAAAAAAATCTTTTATCGCTATATCGACTATTGGCGAATAATTTTTTATAATTGAAAATATTACGGCTGCAAATATTATAAAAACTACCGATATTATTAAAGGCTTTTTTAAATTTATTTCCTTGCTTTCGTTTTTTATCAGCCTTGTATAATTTACGCCTCTATATTTTTTTCTGTATTGTTCGTATCTTGGCACTTTTTTAAACTCCGATTATAATAGATACCTTTTTTATTATCGATAAAAAATTAAATGCTATTAGAGAATTTACTTATTTTACAAATATTTACAAATTTATCGTATGTTTTATTGAATTATTTTATTTATATAGTATTATATATTCATCAATTATTTTTGGAGAGGTATTTTATGAATTTTATAAGAAAATATTTTGCCGTTTGTTTTATATTATCTTTATTATGTTTACTGTGTCTTTTATGTTTTTCATGTTCGATTAATAAAGAAGAAAATCGTTCTTCAAAAGAATTATTTATAAACGCGGGCGAAGAACCCAAAACTATAGACCCAACTTTATCGGGAAATGATTTCGTATATCCAAGACATGCATTTGAAACTTTGATTATTAAAGGCAAAGACGGAAATTTAAAAAACGGAGTTGCGGAAAGTTTCGATATATCGCAAGATGGACTCAAATATACTTTTACTTTAAGAACAAATTCAAAATGGTCGGACGGGAAAATAGTGACGGCAAACGATTTTGTTTACGCTTTAAGAAGGGCTTCCGACCCTTTAAGCGGAGCGGAATATACCTCTTTTATAGAATATGTAAAAAATGCAACTTCAATATTGTCTGGAAAACTCCCTAAAGAAAGATTGGGCGTTAGAGCCATAGACGATTATACTTTGGAAATAGAATTAGAATCTCCCACAGGTTATTTTTTGGATATATTAACTTATCCCATATTTGCTCCCGTTAGAAGAGACATTATAGAAAAACACGGCGATAATTGGACTTTAAGCCCAGAAACTTATATTGGAAACGGCGCTTTTATAATGACGGAAAAAAGTCCCGATTCAAAAATAGTTATGATAAAAAATACAAATTATTGGAATAAAGACGATATAATCCCGGAAAAAATTACATTCGTTATGATGCAAGACCCTACTTTGGCTTTGGCAGGAATTAAAGAAGGTTCTTTGGATTTTTCGGTAAAAGTATTGTCGCAGGATGTAGAAAGTTTAAAGAAGCAAGGAATACTCGATATAGCTCCTTACTATTCTACCGTAGCTTTCGGCATAAACAATAACGATAGAATTCTTAAAGATAAAAGAATAAGAAAAGCTTTGTCTTTAGCGATAGATAGAAATTATATAGTTGAAAAAGTGGCTTTAACTGCAAAATCTCCGACAAGCGCTTGGGTTCCCGTAGGAGCTTACGATGTTCAAGGAGATTTTAGAGAAAACGGCGGAGAATATTTGGATATTTCAAAAGAAGGTTATTCGAATAATGTCGCTATGGCTAAAAAACTTATGGCTGAAGCGGGATATCCAAACGGAGAAGGTTTTCCCGTTTTGGAATATAAAACCACTTCGGATTTAATTTATATACAGGTTGCGGAAGCTATTCAGCAGATGTGGAAAGAGAATTTGGGAGTAGATTTGCAAATATTTTCTATGGAATGGGCGGCTTATCAGCAAATGAGAATAGAAAAGAATTATCAGATTATGAGAACTATATGGATTGGAGATTATAGCGACCCTATGACATTTTTAGAAAATTATTTAAGTTATCGTCCTCAAAATTATTTAGGATATAGCAATATTATATTTGACAGATATGTTGAAACGGCGAGAAAATCGTCCGACCAAATCGTAAGAATGAAAGCTATGCATGACGCGGAGAGAGTTTTAATATCGGAAGATAATGTTCTTATTCCAATATATAATCCTTCGAATCCTTTGCTCGTAAGCGAAAGATTAAGAGATTATGTGGCGACTCCTCTTATGGAATTTCAGTTTCATTACGCTTATTTGGAATAATAACTTTTATAATTTTGATGAGTTTCTAATAAAAAAAATTTTTTTATACCGAAAATATAAAAAGGATTCATATTAATTATGAAATATTATTTTATAATAAGTTTATTTATATTATATTCTTGTTCCACTACTTCAAACATTAAAGAAGTTCAAAATAATAATGAAAAAAACGAAGAATACAAAATTAAAAACGAACTCAACGGAAGAAAATTCAAATTAATAAGCGCGTATCCCGATATGAATATAACCATAGAGTTTGGAGAGAAAGAAGTTTACGGATTTTCGGCAATAAATAATTATTATTCCGAATATCTGACGGACGGGGATATTTTTAGTATTAAAAGTATAGCCACCACAAAAAAAACAGCAAGTAAAGAATATAGGGATGCGGAAAACAGATATTTAAATATGTTAAGAGATGCCACATCATACAAAATTAACGGCGATAAATTAACCATATACACTTTACTATCGGGCGAGAATTTGGTATTCGAGGAATTTTAAATTTATGATTCATTTTACGATAAAGAAAATTATATTTCTATTCCTTATTATTTTTATGAATTCATGCTCGACTTTTAGAGATACTTTAAATATGTCCATAAGCACATTAAACGGAAAAACCTATCAGCTTGTTAATGTATTTTCAGAAGTTGGAATAACCATTTCTTTTTACGAAAGAGAATTTTATGGCTACAGCGGATTTAACACTTATTTTGGAGAATATGAAGTAAGAAGAGGAAATAATATTTTATTTAAAAATATATCGACCACTAAAATGAGCGAAGAATCGGAAGTTGCGGAAATAGAAAAAAAATATATAGATTATATAACTAAAGCCTATTCGATAGAGTTTACAAATGACGGCGTTAAAATTAAAACTTTAGACGATGTGGAATTGATATTTAAAAGGCTTCGTTAATTAAATAATAAAAAACAATTAAAAAATAATAATAAAACGGGATAAATAAATCATGAAAATACTTATAGTTTCGGGTTTTTTAGGAGCGGGAAAAACCACTTTAATAAAAGAAATGGCTAATAAAACCAAAAGAGATTTCGTCATATTGGAAAACGAATACGGCGATGTGGATATAGATTCAAATATACTTAAAGACGAAGGAATGAATATTTGGGAACTTACCGAAGGATGCGTATGTTGTTCTATGAAGCAAGATTTTGCAACTTCTATTTTAACTATAGCGAATACTTTGGACCCAGAATATTTGATAGTCGAGCCTACGGGCGTGGCAAAATTGGGAAATATAATAAAAAATATAAAACAAATAGAATATGAAAGAATTATACTGCTTAAACCTGTAACCGTAATAGACGGAAATCTTTTCGATTCTTTTATATCTTCTTATGATAATATTTATATAGACCAATTGGCGAATACTTCAAAAATAATAATATCAAAAATGGAGTCGAAAGATAAAGAAGAAAACGAAGAATTGACGAAAAAAATAGAAAATCTATTAATAAAAAATAATGTTTCACCATCGGAGATTGAAATATTAAAAGAACATTATACGAAAAAAAATAAAGATTGGTGGGAAAAAATTCTTAAATCTTTTTTGGATGAAAAATATTCTATAAAGGAAAAAGAATCCGAAGAACCAGAAGAGATGCCCGATTCTATAAGTATGAAAGGTTGCAAACTTGAAAATGAAAATCAATTTATAATTCTTTTGGAAGATACTATAAGAGGAAGATTCGGAGATATAGTAAGAGCAAAAGGTTTTATAAAATGCGGAAAATCATATTTAAGATTCGATATTGCAGGAGAACGATACTCCGTTACGGGAGCTAGAGAAAATGACGAGCTTGAAATAGTTTTTATCGGCAAAAATCTTAATAGAAAACTTTTGAGAGAAATTTTTCAACCCGTTTACAGAGAAAATATAAAACATTCTCATTA
>CAZUEE010000147.1:0-5443 GCA_964619175.1 uncultured Brachyspira sp.
TATTGCAAAATGTGGTATTTCATTATATCATTAACTCCGGCTAAAATTAATTGAAGTTAAATAAAATTAACGAATAAAATTAAATAAAATTTTCAAAATGCGAGATTTATTATGAACCATTTAGAATTAAGGGAAAAGTTTAAAGAGTTTTTTAAAAGTAAAAATCATGCAATAGAAAAATCTTCTTCTTTAATACCGATAGACGACCCGAGTTTATTGTTCACCACGGCTGGTATGTTGCAATTTAAACCGTATTACGCAGGAATAAAAAAAGCGCCGTATTCGAGAGTGGCTACTATACAAAAATGTTTTAGATTATCCGATTTGGAAAATATAGGCAAAACAGCAAGACATCATACTTTTTTTGAAATGTTCGGCAATTTCTGTTTTATGAGCGATTATTTCAAAAAAGAGGCTATAGAATTCGCTTGGGAATTTTCAACTCAAGTTATTAATCTTCCTAAAGAAAAAATATATATTTCGGTTTATGAGAAAGATGACGAGGCTTTTAATCTTTGGAATAAACGAATAGGAATTCAAAAAGAGAAAATAGTTCGGCTTGGAAAGAAAGATAATTTTTGGGGACCTGCGGGAGATTCTGGCGCTTGCGGACCTTGTAGCGAACTTTATATAGATATGGGCGAAGAGAAAGGATGCCATAAACCGGACTGTTATGTAGGTTGCGATTGCGAAAGATATTTGGAATTTTGGAATTTGGTTTTCAATGAATTTTTTCAAGATACTGACGGCAAATTATCTCCTCTTCCAAATGTCGGAATCGATACGGGAATGGGGCTTGAAAGATTATGCTATATTATGCAAGGAGTAGAAAGCAATTATCAAACGGATGTTATGAAGCCTATAGTCGATGCGATAACAAAAAAATTAAATATAAAATACGATGATAAAAATAAAACCAAAATAAATTTAATAGCCGACCATTTAAGAGCTTTGGTATTCGTTATCGGAGAAGGTTGCATTCCTTCAAACGAAGGAAGAGGTTATGTTTTAAGAAGACTTTTAAGAAGAGCTTTAAAAACTGCAAGCGATTTCGGTTATAAGAGGGCGTTTTTAAACGAAATTACCGACTCGGTTACAACCGTTTACGGAGAAATATACGATAATCTGCCTAAAGAAGAGGAAAATATAAAAAGAATTTTAAAAGAAGAAGAAAATAAATTTATAAACACAATCTCTGCTGGAATGAACAAACTTTATTCCGTAATGGAAGATTCAAAAGACAAAATTATAAAGGGAGCGGACGCTTTCATGCTTTTCGATACTTATGGACTACCTTTGGATATAACCGAAGAAGAGGCAACGGAACATGGATTTACGGTAGATAAATCCGGTTTTGAAGATGCTATGGAATCTCAAAGAAACAGAAGCAGAACGGCTGGAGCAGATAAAAAATCAAAATTCGATTATATAGAATCTTTTGAAACGGAATATATAGGCGAAGATTACGATTTGGTTGCAAAAGGAGTTAATGCAAAAATTCTCGCCATATACGAAGATATAAACGAAACTGCATCAGGCTCTCAAGCTATTGTCATAACAAACATTTCGCCTTTTTACGGAGAGATGGGAGGACAAGTCGGTGATACGGGATATATCGAAAATTCAAAATCGGAAAAAATTAAGGTTATAGATACTCAAAAAAAAGAAAATGCTATTATTCATATAGTCGATTTAGACGATTGTAAAAATAGTTCTTTGAAAGTCGGCGAAGAAATTAAATTATTTGTCGATTTAGACAGAAGAAATTCAATCAGAAAAAATCACACGGCTACTCATATATTGCAGAGAGTTTTAGAGCTTACTTTAGGTGGTCATATAAACCAAGCGGGAAGTTTCGTATGCGAAGATTATTTGAGATTCGATTTTACTCATCCTAATTCCATAAACGAAGAAACTTTAATTTCTATAGAAAATCAAGTTAATGAAGTTATATTTAAATCTATGCCAGCTGAAATAAAATATATGTCCAAAGAAGAGGCTATATCTTCTGGTGCAAAGGCGTTGTTTGGAGAAAAATATCCCGATACGGTTAGAATATTAAATATAGGAAACGGTTTTTCTGTGGAACTTTGCGGAGGAAGTCATTTGACAAATACGGCTCAAGTCGGTTATTTTCATATAGTTGGCGAAGGTTCGGTTGCAAGCGGAGTTCGTAGAATAGAGGCTATAACGGGAATCAAAGCGGCTAAAGAGTCAACGAATCTTTTTTATAAGGTAAAGAGTTTAACTCATATATTGGGCGCTTCAAAAATAGAAGAACTTAATACGAGAGCGGAAAATTTGCAAAACGAAATAAAAAAACTTCAAAAAGAAAACAAAAGTTTAAAAACTTCCGGCTCTTCAGCCAATTTGTTTATGGACGATTATGAAACTATAAACGGAATAAGATTTTATAATTTGGAGTTTAACGAAGATATAAAAAACATTAGATTATACGCTGATACCATAAAAGAAAGAGTAAAAGATTCGGTTGCCGTAATGATTAGCAAAACGGATTCTTCGAATTCCATACTTGTGCAAATTACGGGAAAAGCCTTAAAAAATATATCCGCAAATTCGATTATAAAAGACATTATTTCATCTGCGGGCGGACGCGGAGGCGGAAAAGACACTTTCGCTCAAGGCTCTATAGAAGATATTGACAAAGCGAAAGAAGAGATAAATAAAATAAAAAGTAGATTATAGGATTTGTAATGAAAAACTTTGTGTATACTATATTATTTATATTATTTTTAATTTCATGTTCTCAAAAAAATGCAACTTTACGCAGAATCGAAGATATAAATAAAGCTGAAATAAAATTGGCAAAAAATCCTAAAAACGAAGAGGTGCTTTTAGAAGTTCTTAATGCCGCTCAAAACGGAAATAGAGAAGTGCGCGCCGAAGCTATGTGGGTTTTAAGCAAAATAGAATCGGAAGTAGCATATAGCGATTTTTTAAAAGCGAGCGTAGAAGACCCGGATTTTAATGTGCGATGTTTGGCGGTTATGGGACTTGGAAAACTTGCGGCGAGCAATCCCGAAGCTATAGACAGTATCAAGAGGGCGATTTCCGATACCGATTTGCAAGTTCAAATGGAGGCGTTGAAAGTTGCGGGAAATATAAACTCTCCCGAACTTTTAAATCCAATACTTGACAGTTTATCGAGCAGAAATAAGTGGGTTAGAATAACGGCTATAGAATCTTTGAAAGATTATAAAGACGATAGAGTCGACAGAGCTTTAAATTTGTTGTCTTCGAGCGATTCCGATTATGCGGTAAAATCGATAGCCGAACAAGTAATAGAATATAGAAAGGGAATTGTCTATGAATAAAAAATTATTTATATTTCTATTTTTTATATTTGTTATAATTTCATGCGCGAATATGAGAAAATCTTATGTAGTTCTTGAAAATATTATAAGCAAAGAAAGAAATATAGTAATAGCTTCGTTTACATTTCCTAAAAATATGACGAATCAATCTTTGGATAAATTAAAATATTTGAATACGGAAATATACGCCGATTTTGTATTGGATAGTTTTATAAGTAATTTTAACTCTCAAAATAATTTGGTTCATCTTATAACTTTGGAAGAGGCTTTGGGAAAACAAGAATTTTCAAAGTTGTCGAATCATTCGATATTCAGAGCCGATTATGTAGCGGCTACGGGAACTTTGGCTTCGGATATATTGGATGTGGATATTGCAGGTAAAATATTAAATAATTACGATGGAATAATGTTTGCAAACTCGTATATGTCGTTTTGGTCGCAAAATATAATAATTGATTTTAGAGTATACGAGTCTAACGGAGAATATCTTTGGGTTGACAGATTGGAGGGCAAATCTTATCGTATAATAGGAGACACGGGTTCACCGACTAAACAAACGGCTTATGAAATAATTATTGCCGATGTGGCTAAATATCAGCAAAGGCATGGAGAGGAACTTTACACTATAATTGACGAAGCTATATCGAACGGAGTAAGCAAACTTAAAGAGAGAACTCCATACGCTTTTAATACCAACGATATACTTTTTACTCGAAAAACATTCGGTTTAACTAATGAAAATTATTCAAAAAAGGCGGGTATAAACTAATGGCAAAAAAAAGAATAGAATTAACTTTCAGCGATACGGACGATTTTCATTTTAAAACTTATTTAAGAGGCTATTTGATAGAAATCGCCGAAGACAATTATTTAATAGTAAACGACGACTTATCAATAAGAGGAAGCGGTAAAACTCCAAAAGAGGCTGCGGAAATAATAAAAGAACAGTTTATGTTTCTTGCAAATGAAATCGTTTATAAATCCAAATATGCGGCTTTAAGCGAGCGGGAGCGAAAAAAGTTTAATATTATACAATCTATATGCGACATAATATAATCGAATATGGATTTTTATTTTTTAATATTTTAAATTTAATGTCTAACGGAAAATAATATGATTTTAAACGAAGCGAGCAAAAAAAATATTTTAAAAAAATTTCAAAATAAAAAAATTGCTGTTCTTTACGGAGGAATAAGCGAGGAGCGAGAAGTTTCTTTAAAAAGCGGAGAGAATATTTATAAAGCTCTTACGAGTTTTGACGAACTTAAAGAAAGTTGCATTTTAATAGATGTAAAGAATCATTACGAGCTTGCAAAAACTCTAAAAAAAGAAAAAGTGGAATATTGCTATAATATTTTGCATGGCACTTTTGGAGAGGACGGTTCGATTCAGGGGCTTTTGGATTGTCTTGATATAAAATATACGGGAGAAAACACTTTGGTAAGTTCCGTTTGTATGAATAAGGTTTATACGAAGAGAATATGGCAATCTTCAAAAATTCCAACTGCGGATTTTATTTTACTTAAAGATATTTTTGAAAATATTAACTACGAAAAAAATAATCTTAATTTCCCTTTAATATTAAAACCTATATCCAACGGTTCGAGCGTGGGAGTTTATTTGATAAAAACTAAAAAAGAATTCGAAGAGATAATAAAAAAAATAGAAAAAATTTCGAATTATTTTATAGAACCTTATATAAAAGGAAAAGAAATAACAGTAGGATTGATTCGAGAAGATAAAGGGATATTTACTTTTCCGATACTTGGAATAAATACAAAAAATGAAATATACGATTATGACGCAAAATACACGGCTGGCAAAACCGAATTGGAAGTTCCCGCAAAAATAGACAAAGAAATCGAAAAAAAAGTTATAGAAATCTGCTCTTCGGCTTATAATATTTTGGGTTGTGAAGGACTTTGTAGAATAGACGCCATAATAGACGAAAAAAATAAAATTTATTTGATGGAAGTAAACACTCAAAGCGGAATGACGAATACATCCGATATTCCGGCTATGGCAAAAAGCATAAATATTAAATTTGAAGATATAGCTTTATATGTTTTGGGATTAAGTTATAGAGATTAAAAATCATTATTGTAAAG
>CAZUEE010000148.1:0-5113 GCA_964619175.1 uncultured Brachyspira sp.
GAGATGAAATTAATTCTCTATCTACCTTCGAAGTATCCCCAACTATACCGATTACCGTGCAGTCGACTCCGACTATTTTATTTGTTCTAAGCCCTGCATTAATTAATCTTTCGGTTATACTGTTAATGTATTCCTCTTTGGCATTAGGTTTCATTACTACTATCATAATTATCTCCTTTTAATTAAAATATTGTTTTTTATATTTTTTATAATTTAAATGTTTTTTGAAAATCGATACTTTGGCGCCTAAACGCCAAAAAATAGAAAGCTAAATTGAAAGTTATAAGCTAAAGTATTTTTAATATTAACTATCATGATTTTATTATACATATTTATAAATAAAAGTCAATCTATTATAAAAACTACTTTACAATTTTTTAAAGCGCTTTTTAATTTAGCTCCGCTCATTATTATGCTGGCGTCCTCATTTCCTATAACCAAATCGCTTGAAAGTCTTCCTCTCGTTCTCCAAGCCACTACATTATACGGATTTCTACCTATCGCATTTTTAATGTTTTCGTTTGTCAAATAAGAATTTGTAGAATATGTTATATAACCGTTTGTAGATGCGACATTTTTATTTATATAAGCTATATCGTATATTGCATTTCCGTCTTCGTCGTAAATAGTCGGAAATAAAGAAGGATTAAAACCAATATTTCTTGCGTCTATAACCAAACTGTCATAATCTTTTCCCCCGTCAAAATAAGTTACTATAGGCTCGGTTTTATAAGAATCTACGCTATTAATAAAATCCGAAATTAAATTATTCGTTATTATATCAAGCGCCATAAGAACTCTAACGCTCGTTCGTGTGGGATACGAAACGCCCAAAAGTCTAGCGTTATTTAGAGAATCCATGATTTTTTCCATTAAGTCTTTGTCGCTTTCCATCAAATTATATATTGTGAAGTCGCTGTTTATCGAAACTTTACCCAAAGTGTCGTATAGAGTTTTTATCGTTTCTTCTTCCGCCTGCTGTTGCAATATTAAAAAAGCTTCGGGTTGCAATACTTTATCTGTAACCATATCGGCTGTAGCATCTGCATATATTGTATATGTGGTATAATCTACTCTTCCCGCTCCGGTATTAATCAATATATCGTCATTTGCGGTATATTTGGCGAAAAGAAATATATTTATCATAATAAATAGTAAAACGATTTTAATATTCATGTAAACTCCAATATGCCATAATATTTTCGGATTATTAGAGAATTTTTAAATACATTTTTATACTATCACTTTTCCAATTTTTTTAAATATGTAGACAAATTATTATAACCGTTATATCTTAAAACTTCATGCGCTTTAAGTCCTATCGAATTAGCAGCCAAATAATCAATATCTTTATAAATTAAATATCTCGCTACGTTTATTTTTGTGGCAAAAAATATGGCGTTTTGTCCCCAATCGTCTTTTTCGTTTATGTCGACTTTGATATCTTCTATTAAATATTTTATAAGTTCCAAATTTTCGCTTTCAACGGCATACATTAAAATGGTTTTTCCGAAAATGTCTCTTTTATTAATGTCGCTTCCGTTTTTTATTAATAATTTAACCGAATTTAAATTTCCAAATTCGCATGCATAAAACAAAGCGGTTTTTCCTTTACTATCTGCAATATCCAAATTATCAATATTATTGTCACCGTCTATATTTAAAAGCAAATTAATTATATAAGGATAATTGGCAGATAAAATTAAAACATTTTCCCCGTTATTATTAGTCATTAAAACATCGGCATTATTCATTAAAATATAATCGGCGACATCGTAATATCCGAAAGAAACCGCCTTCATTAATAAAGTGTTTCCTTCGTTATCGACTATATTTATATCTCCGTTTTCTTCCAAGTATAAAGAAATATTTAATATAATATTTTTTATACTGTCTTTGTCATTTATTTTATCGAATATGCTCGGCTTTGTCGGAACATTCGTATTTTGAATTTCTTCTTCCGAAAAAAGATAATTTTGAAAAAAAATATAAATTGCAATTAAAAAATATATTCTCAATTATTCTCCAACAATATTATTTAATATTATTCAATTCTTTCAACATAAACTCCAAATCGTTTATTACTTTAATTTCTTCTTTTTGATTTCTTAAAACATAGGCGGGATGATATGTCGCTATCACGGGAACTTCTTTGTCGTTATTCTTATAATAATGAACTATATTCCTCGCCTTTCCGAAAGGAGCTTTCAAATCGAATTCCACCAAATTTCCAAATCCATGCCTTCCCAAAGCGCATATTATTTTAGGATTAAGTATTTCAAGTTGTTTTATAAAAAAATTCCTGCAATTTGCTTTCTCCTCTGGCAAAGGGTCTCTATTTTCCGGAGGACGACATTTCAAAGCGTTCATTATATAAAAATTATATTTATTTATTTTAAGCTCTTCTATCCATTTGTCTAAAAGTTTACCGGCTCTTCCAACGAACGGAAATCCTAGCCTATCCTCGTCTGCGCCCGGAGCCTCACCCACAAAAACTATATCCGGATTTTCGTCTCCTCGCCCAAATACCACATTTAGTCTAGTTTTGCATAATTTTTCGCATTTAATACACTGTTTTATTTCCAAATATATTTCTCTTAATTTTTCATTTTCAATTTCGATATTATCTTTCGTTTTATAGTCGCTTATCTTATCGTTATTTTTGTTTATATTGGGTTTAGATTTTTTATTTTTTAGAATAATTTTTTTATTTTTACTGCTATGAATTGTATCAGAAAATTTTATTTTATTCTGTTGTAAAAAGTATTCTTCTATCATATTTATTTTTTTCATTTCAAATTATAAACCGCATTTATATTTTTAAGATAATTATTTAATAAACCTGTTAAAATCAAAAGTGTATGAAATATAAAGTCCTATTCCGCAATAGAAACCGCTTGCAAACTGTTCGCAATAAATGCTAAAATTCAAAGACAAACTCGCTTCGTTATTTAACACCAAATAAATTCCAGGTCCCAAATGATTCAAATAGAGTATGGCTTTATTATAAAAATCATAAGCTATATGATATTCCAAATATATTCCTGCCAAAGAAAAACCGAATAATGAACCCGGATATACTCCGGCTGCAAATTTTAATCTTATCGATTCGACTACTCCTCTCGGGTCTTTAAAATACATAGGAACTTCGAGATTTGCAAATATAGTAAAAAAATCGCCCAAACCTATCAAATAATGCAATTGAGGATTAATTCCAAATTTTTGTTTGGAAGAACCCGGAAATAAAAATTCTACAGCCCCGATAAAACCGTTAAAGAATTGGTATCTCGGCATAAGCGAAAATTGAGGCTCTCCTTCTATTCCGACTCCGATTTTCGGTATATATGTAATTGGAAGAACTCTTGCAAATATATCGAAATTTCTAAATACTCCAAAATTAAGCATTATCGGACTCGATAAAGTATATTCTTTACTTCCTTTTTTTATTCTCGAATTATCCAAATATAAAGTGCCGCCAAGTCTTAAAGCTCCCGTCATTCCCGTATACATTTTATAAGGAAAAGAATATGCAAGCGCTGACATAAATAAAAATAGTATAATATATTTTTTCATGTATTTTTCTTTATCGTTTAATATTTACAATATAATACTATAATATATTATATAAAAAATATCAATTAGAATAATTATTTATATTAACAAAATATTTCCGGTTCGGCTCTTCTTTCAAATTCTTCTTCGAGTTCATGCTGATGGTATAAATATCCTTCGTCATCATAATATCTGCATTTTTCGGGGCATTTTTTTACGCAGGCTCCGCATTTTGTGCAAATATTAACATATTTTGTAATGTCGTCAAAATCTATAGAACCCATAGGGCAAACATAAGCGCATATTTTACAATCGGTGCATTTCGGAACATCCACTTTCGGTTTTACTTTCAATATATCTATAGCATGTTCATGCCTGTCTCTCGGCATATAATAAGGACGCAAAGGTTCGTTTCCTCTCACTTTTATAGGCTCTTTAGGAACTTCTTTAAGATTAATAATTTTATCCGCTATTTTTTCGGCAAAATCTAAAGCTATTTCCATATCTTTTTCATCCGGTCTATTCGCTCCCAAAGTATAAGAAAATGCATGCTCGCCTATAAATCCTCCTCCGGCTATAGTTCTAAGTCCGTTATTTTCCAATATATTTCTTAACTCTATTAAAGAATCGTCAAAATTTCTATTTCCGAAAAGAACTACTGGAACTGCTAAAGCTCCGTTTCCTTTAATATTGTTTTTAAGATACGGAAGCATTATATTTGGAACTCTGCCCGCGTAAGTAGGTGAACCGAATATTATAAGTTCGTTTTCTTTAAATTCCAAAATTTTCTCTCTTCTTTTTGGCAAACTATAATTATACTTTTCAAACGGTACATTTAATTTTTTCGCTATATTTTCACCCAAAAAAGAAGCGATTTTTTGAGTAGTTCCCGTAGCGCTATAATATACGGAATAAACTTTATCGATATTCATACATTCCTCCATTTATTTAAAATTAAACTGTGTAAATTAAAATATATATAAAATTTTAATCGTCAAACTTTTGTCCTAACAGCTGCCCGTTTGCGTCTATATAAAGTTCCATCATGTTATTTAGTTTTATTTCGTATAGATTCCATTTTCTTTCTATTTTGGTTATAACGGTATTTGGATAAGTTCTGCGGACGGTATTTGCAACAGTTTGAGGCAATATTTCAAAAGGGATTGCAACATAGTTTCCGTCTATTTCTTTAAACTCTCCGTTTCTTAAAAATTCTATTTCGACTCCATTCGACAACTGAACCTCGTAACCTTTTTTATCCATTTCGGCATATAGAATACTTACATTTGGAAAATATCTTTGTATAAACTCCAACGCGTTTTTAGGAAGTTGTTCAGGAAATATATATATGTCATCCGCCAAAAGTAAAGCGTTAAATAAAAATAATAATATAAATATTTTTTTCATTATAAAATAAAAACCGAAACATTAATACTTTGATAAATAATAACAAAATTTTTATAAATATCAATATTTAAATTCTTAATTATTTTTCTTTATAGTTTTTCGTCATTGCAAGCCGATTTATTAACAAAACAATCCACACAAATAACAAGTCGGT
>CAZUEE010000149.1:0-5045 GCA_964619175.1 uncultured Brachyspira sp.
CCGACAAAAACGGAAATTTAATTTCGGGCAAATTCAAAAGACCATGCAAAGGCGTGAGGGTAAAGAAAAAGTAACAATATTATAATCCACCTAATTTATATTTTTATATGAAAAATTAAATAAATAAATTTTAAATTATTTAAAAAAATGCTTGACTTTTTAAAAATAATGACTATCTTAGGAGTAGAAAGAATAAGAAATGCCGAAAGGCGAAGGAGATTATTATGACGAAAATAATAGAAAGAAAAGGGTTATTATATTTAATAGCCATAGCTTTAATGATTGCCATTATGTGTGTGGCATGTAAAAAAAGAGTTACTCAACCGGCTGCTTTTAGTCTTGAAGAAACTCCGATAGAGAACGAAACTAATCCGCCTGTAGTTGACCCTACACCAGACCCTGAAGTCCCTAATCCGGATCCTGAACCTGCACCAGAGCCAGAGCCAACTCCAGACCCTAAACCTACACCTGACCCTGAACCTGCGCCAGAACCAGAACCAAAGCCAGACCCTAAACCTACGCCTGAACCTACACCAATACCAGACCCTGTTTTAAAGATAGATAAAAATAAAGGCATAAGTCAATTGTTGGGTAAAAATTTCCAAGAGGGAAAAGTATATTATTTTGAAGATTATTCTGGCACATATCGAAGAACCGTTAAAATTGAAAAATCGGGCAACATCGTTCGATTAGTGTATAACGATTATGCGAGCGATATGAGAAATACTCCAAGGGCTATATATTTTGACGAAAAAGGAAAGCCTACAGATAAAGGAAACGGAGAATTTGCATTCCCGGTTTACCAGCACGATAACCATAGAGGCAGACTAAATAATTATGGCAGTGGAAATACTACCGTAGTTGTTAAAGAAGATGGCTCATTACAGATTAACTTTACGGGCGGCTATCTCAACGCGTTAAGTAAAGTAGAATTCAAATTAGTTAAATAAAGATTGAAAATAAACTTTTCTTTAATTATTAGCATATAGGGGATGCCTTCGGGCATCCTCTTTTTTGTTTTTGAAAAATAAAAATAACATTGCTTTTTATTATAGCTTTTAATTATAAATTGTAAGAAGAATGAACGGCTATATATTCTTGAGTAATATCCGTAAAGTAATAATAATCTTCATGTTTTGTATTATAACCGCAATCTACAACTATCGAATGCTCTCTTCTTTCAATATTGAAACTTTCTTTTAATTTATTTATATCCGATTTGTTATTATTTAATTCTCCGTTTTTAAATATATTTATATCGTTTATAAAAAGCGAAAGATTTTTTATATTAATATTCGTATTTCCAACGGTTGAAAGAATTTTTTCATAATTTGGATTTAAAGACATAAATAATATTTTAATTAAATTTGAAGTCGCCACTAATTTTGCCATATCGAAAGCATCTTGTTGGGTTTTTGCTCTTTTAACGGATACTATAATAGCCTTTGTAGTTCCCTCTCCGTCTAATATTATCATTTTTGAAAGATTAGCGCATATTTCGTCAAGTTTATTTTTTAATAATTTAAATGATTTTTTGTCTTTTAAGGTTATCGTTTTATTATTTGCCAAACCGTTAGCCATTATGATAGCAGTATCGTTGGTTGAAGTTTCTCCGTCTATAGATATTCTATTTAATGTTTTATCTATCGATTCTGTAAAAGCTTTATCAAGCGCCTCTTTTCCCACATTCAAATCGGTAAATATAAAAAGTAAAACCGTAGCCATATTTGGATGAACGATTGAAGTTCCTTTTGCTATGGCGTAAAAATTGGCGATTTTATTTCCTATATTCAATTTCGTAGAATAAACTTTATCGAATTTATCTCTCGTTTGTATCGCTTTTGCTATATTTTCAAAACCTTTATTTAACGAAGATTTCTTAATAGCGTTTTTTATTTTTTCAATATCCAAATGAACTCCGACTATTCCCGTAGAAGCCATTAAAATATTTTCTTTTTTGCATTTATAAAATTTGCTTAAGAAATCGGCGATATTCGACACATTTTTATATCCTCTCACTCCCGTTAAAGCGTTTGCAACTCCGCTGTTTACCAAAAGCAAATCGATTTTATTTTTATCGTTTTTTTTAGAAAATAATATCGGAGCGGCTTGAAATTTATTTTGAGTATATAAAGCTGATACTATACTCGGAGGTTCGCTTTTTATTATGGCAATATCGTAATCGTTATTTTTTAATCCCGATTTTAAAGCGGCAGAAAAAAAACCTGTGGGAATATTATCCGCGTTTATCATACATTAAAAAGCTCCTCTTCTTCCGGGTCTGCATCGTCCTCGATTTTTTTAATTTTTCTGTTCTCGTAATTTATTCTCTTTCGCACGAAGAGTTTAAAATTTTTTCCGCTTTGTCTTTCCTGTATTATTCCAAAAGTTCCCGAGCCTAAATAAACTATTTTGTCGTTTTCTTCAATATCGTTTATATTGTTTTGCTTTATCTCGTCTAATATGCATTCAAAATGAGCGAGTTTTCCCGTAGAGTTATGAGTTATTCCTTCTTCGATTATATAAATCGGCTTATTGCAAATCGGACATATCGGCTTTTCGGAATTTTCGTTCATTTTTTTATTAAGATAAATTTTTTCGTATTCTTCTATGGTTTTTTTATTATTTTTTTGCTGATTATTATAATTATTTTTATAAAATTGTTTTTTACCGCTCTTTTTATTATGATTACGATTATTATGGAATTTATTATAATTATCTTTTCCAAATTTTTTATTATTTTTTTCAGACATTAAATCGCCTTATTAATTATTTTTTATTATACATATTTAAAATTATTCGTCGTCAAAATCGTCGTCGAAATCTTCATCTTCGTCGTCGAAATCGTCCATATATTCACTATCATCAAAGTCATCGTCGAAATCGTCATCATCGAAGTCATCGTCGAAATCGTCATCATCGTCGAAGTCGTCATCGAAATCGTCATCATCGTCGAAGTCATCGTCGAAATCGTCATCGTCAAAGTCGTCGTAATCTTCGTCATAATCGTCGTCGTCAAAATCTTCATCGTCCTCATAATCTTCGTCATAATCGTCATCGTCGAAATCGTCATCAAATTTCGCAAAATAACCGTTTAATATTTTTATTTCATTTAAAAAATTTAGATATAGTGTTTTTTCCATTATCTGCTCCGTATTTATATGATTTTAAAGCAATAATAATATAATAGTTTTTTTTGTCAAGTATTAATAAAAAAATTATTAATATATATTTCATATTGTTGAAATTTAATAAATATATTGTATTATCGATATGAATTTATAAATAAAGGGTCGTTTATGGACAAAGAATACGCAAAGCATTTAATGGGAATTTATAAAGATAAAATATTGCATGAAAGAATGAAAAGAAGACTCGAATATTTTAAGAGAGTTTATAAAAGAGATAACGATAAAAGATTATTTGCAGAACTTGCTTTTTGTATATGCACTCCTCAAACCAAAGCGAGAAACGGAGCAGCGGCAATAATAGACCTTTATAATCATAATTTGCTTTTTAACGGAAGCGCAGAAAAAGTGGCGAATATTTTAATTAAACATGTAAGGTTTCACAATATGAAAGCTCAAAATATAATTCTTGCAAGAAGTCTTTATTTTCCAAACGAAAAATTTATTTTGAAAGAAAGAATAAACTATGCTGCTAAAAATAATTCTATGATTGAACTTCGTAATCAGTTGGCAAAAGAAATTAAAGGCTACGGACTTAAAGAGGCGAGCCATTTTCTTAGAAATATCGGCTTTGGAGAGAGTATAGGAATATTAGACAGACATATTATGCGAGTTATGGATAAACTCGGAATACTTCCCGAAGGAATGACGCCAAAAACGAGTTTGACGAAAAATAATTATATAAAAGTGGAAGAAAATTTGGCTAAATATTCAAAAAGAGAAAATATACCGATGGAATATTTGGATTTTGTTTTTTGGTTTGACGCTACGAACGATATTTTTAAATAAAGTTATATATTAAATAATTTTTAAATATTCAAATTATTTTAGTTGACAATTAAGATAAATATGTTAATATAGTGTGTAAATTATTAGTATGGGAGATATTATGAGAATTAAATTACATTTCGAGCTTGAAAATAATATAATTCCAATCGACTATCGTATTGCAATTTTAAGTTTTATAAAAAATTCTTTGGAAAATAAATTTAAAGAAAGTTATAAAGAAATATACGAAAACAAAGGCGTAATGAAATTTTTTACTTTTTCTGTTTATTTGCCAAAACCAAAAATTGAAAAAGACCAAATATTGCTTGACAGAAATTATTTTAATGTGTATTTTTCGATATACGACAATAAACAATTTATAGAATTTTATAATTCTTTTAATTCGAGGGTAAATAAGGAAATAGAAAATAAAGAAATTAAAAAAGAACTTTCTTATCCGCTTAAAAATAATAAAATGAAATTAAAAAATATAACTATGGCAAATGAAAAAGTTATTAATTCTAATAGAGTTCGTATAAAATTTTTAAGTCCTCTGGTTGTAAGACGGCATAAAGAAGTAATGATTGAAGAAAAGCGAAAAGGAAAAGATACTTATTTGGATTTTAACGACAACGATTTTAACGAACAGCTTAATTATTCTATTTCGCGACTAATTAAAGATTTGAAATTAAACGAGATGAATTCAAATATAAAATTAATTCCTTTGGACGCAAGAAAGACTGTGGTTAATTTTAAAAATATTTTTATTAATTCTTCCATAGGCGAATACATGCTTTTAGGAAGTAGCGAACTTTTAAATATTTTATATAAAACGGGAATCGGCAGTAGACGAAGCGAAGGATTTGGAATGTTTGAAATAATAGAAGAATTAAAAAGCGAGGAAGTTTAATTTTTATGGCTAGTAAAAAAATTAATGATGACAAATATTTTAAAGTAAGCCTTGATACTTTTCTTTATAACGCGGGAATTGTGGGGTTTATACAAATTTTGGAAAATTCTAAAGCGAAAAAAGATAAGGATTATTATTATGAAGGACAGGATTTATTTGTAAGTAAAGAATTTATAAAA
>CAZUEE010000150.1:0-4975 GCA_964619175.1 uncultured Brachyspira sp.
AAAAATAACGGACAAACTTTTGCCTCTCCAGCTAAGTATGTGATTGAGAATTATATTATTTAATAAAGTGAATTCTTAAATTTTGTCTTTATTATTTTTTTGTAAAATTAACTGGTCCGCCTGCTTTTCCGTCTTGGGACTGTTTCATTGTAACGGTAGTTCCACCTAAATTGAATTCAAATATATACGAAGTTCTTGAATCGACATCATAAGTATAAGTATTTCCCGAAACTTTAAATGATGGTCCTGTTACTATATTATTGGTATTCGTTTCAAAATTAGTTGGTTTTGTAGTTTTATCATTTCCTTTAGTCGCATAAATATTTCCGCCTTTTATAATCAACCACCAATTATAAAAATCAGCGTTAGTGTCTTCAACATCGCTTACATAATAGTTTCCATTATACTCCGATGGTAATGTATCTGCGGTGCTTCCCGTTGGTCTATCGCCACAGCTTATCGAAAATAATAATATTAACGATAAAATTGTCATAATTAATTTTTCAGAATTTATCATTAAACCCCTCTAACAAAATTTGCTTCTATAATCAAACAGAGATTTTTAATTATTTATAATGTTGGGATTATAAAATTTTTTAAATTTTTGTCAAGAGGGTAAAAACCAAAAAATTTGAAAAATTTTAAAATCTTTTGAGCATCGTTGAGAAGACAAAAAAGTTAATAATATCTACTATAATAATCGTAACTTTTCATCACTTTTTCCACATAATATTCGGTTTCTTCAATATCTATAAATCTGCCCATTCTATACATATTGTTCGTTCCGTATTCGTTTTTCCATCTGTTTCCTCTGCTCGAACCGGCGTTATATTTTGCCGCAACCATAATATAATTTTTTGCGTTCTCGCTCGTAAAAAGCCACGACAAATGGGAAATTCCCAAATATATATTTTGTTTTGGGTCGTTCAAATTAAGAGGATTGAATTTATATCTTGTTTTTTTATTTTCCGCTCCCGCTGTCGCAGGCATAAGCTGCATAAGTCCTCTAGCTCCCGCCCAAGAAATGGCTTTCGCATCGAACAAACTCTCCTCGCGCATTATCGAATAAACGAATTCTGGTTCTATTTTATAATGTTTTGATTCTGGAATAACATACTCATCAAAATATCTCGGATAAATATATTTTCTAAACTCTTCAGGAAGCAAATCTACATTTTCCGAATAATTATAACCAAAATATTTTCCGATATTGTTGCATATTTGCATAAATCTTTTAGTATTCGAAGAATCTATAAATATTTTTTGAGCGTAATAAAATAACGGATAGGTAGTTTGAGTTTTGCCGTAAACTTTATCAAATTCCGTATAAGCATTTTGAATGTCTCCGTAATAATAAAGCAAAATCGACTTGTTTATTTCGCCTCTAGTTTGTGAAGAAAGTTGATTAAATATTTCGTTTTCTGTTCTTTTGGAATAAAAATCTTTAACGAATCTATTTTGCATGAAAATTTCTTTTGCGATATTCCTCGCTTCTTTTACAAGATTATCCTCTTTTTTGCTTGCTATATAATCTATAAATTGAATCTTATTAAGAAATTCGAGCGTTTTAGAATAATTTGAATTTGCAAAAAATTTTTTAGCCGATTCCATATAATAATCGTTGCTTAAAGACACGGTTTTAATCATATCCGCATTTGCCAAAGTCAAAGCGCCTTTAATATAATAAGGATTCTTGCTCGTTAAAAGAGTTTTCATTATATAATCGTTTCTTCTTTCGATATCTTCAAATTCTTCCGCAACCCACATATTCCAAGATAAAGCGAAATCGTTTCTCGTTTTTGAATGTCGCTCTTCCAATAATTTTAAAGCAAAGTAAGTTTCGGTTTTATTTTTTAATTTCAAAGTCTTTCTCAAATAATTTTTCAAAGAATTTTCAGTCCATCTATTGTTTTTAAATTCTTTCAAACTGTTCGTTAAATATCTTTTCGCCAAAATTAAATTATTAGACTTTAAACTTTCCGTTATAAATATGTTATATATTCTTGGAACATAATCGTCTTTGGGATATTCTTTTAAAAAAGTTTGATATAAAGCGGTAGATTTTTCAATATTTTTTAATTTATAATAATTATCCGCACTATGATAAAGTCCCAATCTTCTATAAGATTTATTATTCGTATTTGAAAGATATAGTTCGAATAATTTTGAGGCTTCTTCTCTTTTACCCGCCTGCTGATTTATTCTTGCAACATAATATATCGAGTTTTCTTTATTATAATTTTGTTTTATTAAAGAATTAAAATAATTCAAAGACGCCGTTCTATATCCCGCTTCGTATAATTCGGTAGCCATTTTATATTTTATATCATTCGGCAATTCCAAAGCCTCTTTTTGAAAATTATTATTGAAATAAATTATAGCATCTCTATTATAAAATTTATTTATAAGTTCCAAAGCTATTTCTTTATTTTTATTTTTGTCTTTAGTATTTTGCAATGCTCTTAAACCGACAAACTCTTTAATCCATTTTTGAGTTTTCCCTCCAAAAAAATTACTTATCGGATAATCGTCTCTATAAAATTCGGATAAAGCTTTATACTGTTCGGCGTATGGATAAAGAGAAGAGCGAGGATGTTCTTTCATAAGCATAGAATATAAATCTATAGCCTCGTCATACATTTTTAAATTTAAAGCGCTTTTTGCTCCATAATATATAATATAATCTCTAATTAAAATTTCCTCTTCGACATTGATTATATTTGTAAATTGATTATAGGCATTTAAATATTTTTTTTCGTTATATAATTTCAACGCCGTTCCGTAATTTATTTTATTTTTTGAAACTATATTCGGAAGCTCGGGCATATTTTTGGCGTTCAATATAGAAGTCGCTATTATTACAATCGATTCGAGCGATAGAGCAAGTAAAAATATTCTCTTTTTCATTAATTTATACGATTTATAAATTTAATTTTTTATTTTAGTTTGTTTAATTTTATATAAAATTTATGATGCATTTACAATAAAATAAATCTTTTACAAACTTATAAAATATAGTCCTATTTGAAATCCTATATCAAATGACGCCACATTTTCTCTATTTATCGCTTCGGTTAAAATTCCGTCTTCTTTCAAATTAAATGCAAAGTCATAATTAGCATAAACTCCAGCCGTTATCATAAATTTATCTTTTCCCTTAATTAAAAAGTCTACGGAAGCTTTAAGATAAGGATTATAAAAATCTTTTAAAGTGTCTCTAATATCTCCAAAGACTAATTTGCGTTTTTCTTGCAAATCTCCATTGTCTTTATTTTCTCTTAAATATGTCATCGCAATCGGAAATTTAACTCCTCCGCCTATTCCTATCGATAAAAATCCGAAATTAATTCTCGGCAAAATTCCTACTGAAATATTATGCAAACTAAAATTTTCTACTATACGATTGTTGTCGATATTATTTCTAAATTCATATCTGTCGTTATTGCAACCTATATCAAAAAATATAGCCGAAGATATTGTGTCGTAATAAGAAAAGAAAATTCCGGGTTGAATGGCAAAAGAATTTTCAAACTCTCTAAAATCCGAATTGAATATTTTTCCTTTTTCGGTTGTAGCGGAGCTTACTCCAAATTGTCCCATAAAACCTATAACGAAATTTGCGCCGTTTACTTTTGCAAAAGAAATCATAAATACAAAAGCAAGCATAATTAATTTGTTTTTTAATGTTCTTTTTTTTAATATTCTTTTCATGAAAAATCTCCTTAAATTTATTATTTATTATAATTTTCAAAATTGACAAAATATCCAAATTGAATTCCTATATCGAATCCCGTAATACGATTTTTATTTTTTATTATACTATCCATATAAGTATCGCTTTGAAACTTCATTGGAAAATCGTAGTTAACATATAAACCCAACGATATATAATTAAATATACTAAAATCGAGAGAAGCCTTTACATAAGGAATAACGGAACTTTGAAACAAATCTTTTATATCTCCACGACTTAAATAATATCTGTCGCTATCCGATTTATATACCGCAGAAAGAGGAATTTTCGCTCCTCCGCCTATTCCCAAAGAAAAAAATGAAAAATGAAATTTGCCTACAGCTCCTATAAGAAAACTGTCAAACTGATAATTTTCGGTAATTCTGTTTCCGTTTATATTATGTTTGAAATCGTAAGCATCATGATAATATCCCACTTCCGCCAAAATAGATACGGATAATGTGTCTATTAGTCTTTGATTTGCTCCTATCAAAAAAGTAAATCCCGAATCAAAATCTCTAAAATCTGACGGAAAAGATTCGTTTGTAGAAGCGCCGCTTATCGCAAATTGTCCCAAAAAACCCATAGACAAACTAACGGCTTTAAGATTATAAGAATATATTCCAAATATTAATAAAGTAATTAAAAATATTTTTCTCATTCTTTCTTTATAGCTCCATTTATAGTTTACATTTAAATTTTAATAAATTTTATAAAAAAGTCAATAATAGATAATCGGAATATATAAATCTAATTTTTAATAAAATAGTCTTGCCTTATATCAATTTAAAATATTCATAAAAACTATTTTTTATTTTGTATATTTTTCAATAATTTCATTATTATATTTTTTAAATTTTCTTTTTCTTCTTCCGATATGTCGGTAAACATTTTATCATCGTTACTTTTTATATATTCAAAAATTATGTCCTTTAATTTTCTGCTTTTTGCCGTTAAATAAATTTCCTTATATCTTTTATCTTCCAAACCTATTTTTCTTTTTATAAATCCTTTTTTTTCAAGCCTAAATAAAGTTCCCGCTATGGTGGGATTCGTTAAACTTAAATAATTTTCTATATCCCTTTGATTGATTATTTTATCCTCGTTACAAAATAAGAACATCAATATATCCATTTGCGAAGAGGTTAATTTATATTTTTTAAAATATTTATTGAAATTATTTTCTAGCGAAGTGTGAAGTTCTTTAATCAATTTTCCTACAATAAAATTTTCCATAAAAAT
>CAZUEE010000151.1:0-4826 GCA_964619175.1 uncultured Brachyspira sp.
TTATAAATACAAGTAAAAATTATTAGGAGGTTTAAAGTGAAACAAGAAAAAATTTTTATTAAAATAAATATCAAATCAAAAATGATAGTTTTATTTTTAGTATTTGCCTTTTTTTGTATATTTGGAATTTTATCATGCGGCAGCGAAAGTTTACCTACATATTCGGTAGGCAATAGGTTGAATAATAATCCAAATCCTGATAATACTAATAATAATACAAATTTTCCGCCTAATAATACAAATGACAATACTAATAATAATACGAATTTTCTACCTAATAATACAAATAACAATACCATAGAACCTTCGCAGTCTTATCCAGATAATACTTATCGAAATATTAAATGGTTTGACGGAGGAGGAAAAGCTTCTTATAAGGATAATGAATATTTGTCTTTTGTTTGGACGAATATGGTAAAAAACTTTTATATAATCGACCAGAGGTATGACGGAAGCGGAAGTAAAGAAAAATTAAAATTTAAAGAAAACGGTGATATTTATTGGGAGAAAAAACCAAATACGATATTAAAGAAATTCGAAGGCGGAACTATAATAATGTATAGAGGCGGGAGTTTAGATACGGGAGATTATAGCACTACTTACGGAGTAGGCGGAGTTTATACTTCGGCAATAAGTAGAGACGAAGCGACTAAATTGGGAAGCGAAGCGGTAAAAAAATGGTTTACTTTTAAAGGACAGACTCAATATTCGCTTGGAAGATACGATAACGGAGGAAAGGTAGGAATAGTTGAAATATTGGTATTGAATTATGGATCTTCTTGGAAAAGTTTTACTTGGTATGGGTTGGAATGTTATGCCAGAAAAAATGAATTTGTTACGGACAGATATTTTGGTTCTAAAGTAAAATCGCCAGAAGAGAACATGAGATATTTAAATGTCGATTGGAAATTATGGGATGAAGGTATAGATTTATGGTTTATGAAATATCCGATTAATCAAAGCACCTCCCGAATCCTCTACCCCTTGCCAATATGGAATAATGGATAAATTCATGGTTTATAAAAAAATTACTTGACGATTAAAAAAATTGCTACATTTTAAACTTAAATACAAATTAAGTTATTGTATGAGATTTAAAAAATGCTTGACTATTTTTCTTAATATTATAATATATAAATTAATTAAGAGAGGTCAAAATGAAAAAAAGAAAATTCGAAACAAAATCCGTTATATTTTTATTAGCGACTTTGTTTTTTGCATTTGTGATTTTATCATGTAGTAGTAAATCTCAATTAGCACCCGATACGAATTATAATTATGGAGAAGGTAGCGTAAATATTGACGTTCCGATTCCAGAACCTACCCCAGATTCTGATATTTCATCTTCGGGAGATTCTACGATTATTCCAACTTGGGGGGATTATACGAATTTAACTACGTCAGAATCGGACAAAACTCCTACTCCAAGACCTGCTCCATTAGAAACCGAATCAGAACCTAACCCCGACCAAACTCCAGATAAGCCGAATGAGTCGTTGTCTACCGATAGTTATTACGATGTTCATTATTTTCAAGGTTTAAATTTGGGAAACGGTTATTATGTCGAAAAGAAAATTTCATACAAGGATACGCTTCATTTATCTTATCTTTGGACGAATACGATAATAACGAATTTTTGTTTTATAAAAGGCAGCGGCTCTAAATTATTATTTAAACCTAATGGTGATGTTTATTGGGAGAAAAAACCGAATACTATATTAAAGAAATTCGAAGGCGGCACTATAGTAATGTACAGAGGAGGCGAGTTTGGATGGGGATTAAAGGGAAAATGGATGTATACCGTAGGAGGAGTTTATACTTACGGAATAAGCAGAAGCGAAGCCAATAGTTTTGGAAACGCTGCCATAAATAAAATGTTCAATCAAAAATATGACGGAGGAGGAAAGAAAGGAAAAGTCGAAATATTGGTAATAAATTCTGGCTACTTATTTAATGGAGGGACGGGCAGACCCGGTCATACAAGATTATTCTCGGCAAATCATGCAGGGTTGCTTCTTCATTCCCCACTTCGTAAAAATTTTGACGAAGTGGATTATCCAAAATATGCCGGATTACAATCTTATAATCAGCGAGCGGATGACGACAAGTCAAAATATTTGGGCAAAACGCGACCGGATACTCGCAACGGCGTTTTAGGTTATATGCAAACTATGGAAAATACTTGGGATTTATGGGAATAAAATTTAAAATATAAAATTTTAATTGTAAGTGATAAGGGATTAGTTTTTTCTAGTCCCTTTTTTATTGGCAAACTACAATTTGTTTTTTTGATTATTATAAATTATAATATTATCAATAATAAAAAATAAAATAAAGAAATAAAAATAAAACGAAAGGTTTTAAATGAAAAATACATTTTTTATAATAATTATTTTATTTTCGTCGTTTATATTAAACTGCAATAAAAATAACGATAAAGGCTCTTCGGATAAACCTCAAATTTATACGAGTATTTATCCTATTTACGATTTTACTAAAAAAATCGGCGGCGAAAAAATATCCGTTTATAATATGACTAAAGCGGGAGTAGAGCCTCATGATTTTGAAATAACTTCAAAGGATATGGCGAATCTGTCGAAGGCAGATTTGTTTATTTATAATGGCGGCGGTATGGAACATTGGGTTAATACGATTAAAGAGGCTTTGGATATAAAATATATAGACGCTTCGAGCAATATAAACGAAAATGATTTAGACCCACATTTTTGGCTTTCTCCAATAAATGCAAAAATCCAAATGGAAAATATAAAAAACGGTTTAGCTAAAATAGATTTTGAAAATGAAAATTATTACGAATCGAATTATAATTTATACGCTAATCGTTTGAGCGAACTTGACTATAAAATTAAAAATTCTTTGTCGAATTTAAAAAACAGAAATTTGGTTTTAACTCACCCTGCTTTTGGGCATTTTTGCAAAGAATATTCTTTAAATCAAATTGCAATAGCAAGAGACGAAGCGGACCCAAAAGCTATGGCGGATATTATAACATTTATAAAAAATAATAATGTGCATGCGATATTTTACGAAGAGTTTTCAAGTTCTAAATTGGTAGATTCTATAGCGAAAGAAACGGGAATTAAAATACTGACTTTAAACCCAATAGAATCTTTAAGCGAAGAAGATATTGACGCGGGAGAAGATTATTTTTCAACTATGGAAAAAAATCTTATTTCTTTATCGAACGGACTTAATTAAAAAACGGATTAAATTAAATGAATAAAATTATAGAATTCGACAAAGTTTATTTCGGATATGCTTTAGAAGATATACTTAAAAATATAAATTTTTCCATAAACGAAGGAGATTTTGTTTCAATAATAGGTTCTAACGGAGCGGGAAAAAGCACGATATTGAAACTGATGTTGGGAGAATTAAATCAATATAGGGGCGATATAAAAGTTTGCGGAGAGGATGTAAAAAAATTTAATCGTTGGCATTACATCGGTTATTTGGAACAAAATGTTTATTATAAAATATTAAATTTTCCAGCCACAGTTTACGAAACGATTATGTCGAATATGTTTTACGATATAGGTTTATTTAAATTCCCAAATAAAAAACATCGTAATAGAGTTATGGAAGCGATTAAACTTTTAGGATTGGAAAAATATTCTAATAGGATGATTTCAAAACTTTCTGGCGGACAAATTCAAAGAGTGTTTTTAGCGAGAACTTTGGTTGCAAATCCTAAAATTCTTATTTTAGACGAACCGACAAACGGAGTAGACGCCGAAACGGTGGAAATAATTTATAATATTTTAAGCGATTTAAATAAAAATAAAAATGTATCGATAATAACTGTTACGCATGATATCGAAAGAGTTTCTAAAATATCCTCAAAAATATTCTGTTTTGAAGAAGGAAATTTAATGGAACTTGATAAAGAACAATTGGAATTGGAATTATCCCATAAACATAAACATCCGCATTCTTCAAATACAAATATGCATGGAAGTTAAAAAATTAAAAAAGGAATTAAAAAATGGAAATATTTCAGTTTGATTTTATGCGAAGAGCTTTTTTAGTGGGAATAATTTTGGCTATTATAATTCCATGCATAGGAGTGATTGTGGTTTTAAAAAGATTGTCGATGATTGGCGATGCAATATCGCATACCTCTCTTGCGGGAATAACTTTCGGACTCGTGTTTAATATTAATCCAATACTCGCTTCTGTGATTTTTTGCATTTTAGCCGCATTGTCGATAGAATATATAAGAAAAAAAATCTCAAGATACGAAGAGATATCTATAGCTATAATAATGTCTTTAAGTGTAGGTTTAGCCGGTTTACTTTCTGGTTTCGTTGGAAATAATGCCAACTTCAACAGTTTTTTATTTGGAAGTATAGTGGCTATAAGCGATTTTGAATTAAAATTGATTATTATAATAGGTTTAATTTCGATATCGGCGTTTATTTTATTATATAAAGAAATATTTTATATAACTTTTAACGAAAGACTTGCAAGACTTTCCGGCGTTCCCGTTAGGAGAATAAATTTTATATTCGTTATTTTAACAGCCATTACTATTTCAATATCAGCAAGAACGGTGGGCGCTTTAATAGTATCTTCTATGATTGTAATTCCCGTAGCATCTTCTTTGCAGATAGCGGGAAGTTATAAAAAAACTATAATATATTCTGTTTTATTTAATTTATTATGGACTATTATTGGAATATTTATTTCGTATTATTTTGGATTAAAACCGGGGGCAACTATAGTTTTAATAAGTATAATAAATTTTTTGATTATTATCGTATTAAAAAATATTTTCTCCGTGAGGAAGATTAATTTATAAATAG
>CAZUEE010000152.1:0-4808 GCA_964619175.1 uncultured Brachyspira sp.
GACGCGAGACGCGAGACGCGAGACGCGAGACGCGAGACGCGAGACGCGAGACCAACAATTTAAACTTTTTACTTTTCCATTTACTTTTTACGGCGCATTATGTTTACTCGTTAAATATTTATTTTATTTATTTACCTAAACTAATTTTATTTTTGAAATTGAATTTAAGGAATAAGGCATGTCTAAATTAAAAGAATATACTATTTTTGAGGATGTTTTGAATAGAGTTATAAAAGAGCTAAATTATGCGATAACAAAGCGTAGAAGAAATTGAAAATATTATAATCTATTTTTATGAAATGATGGATAAACTATTGACATTATTTTATTTAAATATAGTTTATATAAAAAAATAATTTTATTAAAGGGGGTATTTATGGCTTGGCATTGGTTTGACTGGGTTGTAATACTGGTGTATTTTATTGCGATGTTTTTGATTGGGGTTTTCTTTTCGAGAAGAACCAAATCAACAAACGACTATTTTAACGCGGGCGCGAGAGTTCCCGCTATTGTAACGGCTTTAAGTATTTATGCTACGGCATTATCGTCAATTTCTTTTATCGCCGTTCCAGCATCTGTTTATAATAACGGTTGGCTTTTGGGTATGGCGCCTTTGGGGATAATATTGCTTATGATTCCCGTTGCGTTGGTATTTATTCCGTTTTTCAGAAGATTAAAGGTAACCACGATTTACGAATGGATGGGTTCTAGATTCTCTTACAGCATTAGGCTTTTGGGAAGTTTATCTTTTATACTTTTCCACTTGGTTAGAATGGCTATAGTTCTCTATCTTCCTACTTTGGCTATGGTTCAGGCTCTTCCGAATTTGAATCCCGTAATAGTGACTCTGTTAGTGGGATTATTCTGCGTAGCTTATACTTCTATTGGTGGAATGGAGGCGGTTTTATGGTCTGATGCTATCGAAGCTATAGTTTTATTTATCGGAGCGTTTTTGGTTATAATAGTCGCTTTTGCTACCGTTGGAGTAGGCGAGGGATTTTCTATTTTGGCAAGAGACGGAAAATTAATAGGTCCAGATTTCTTCTCTTTTGATTTGGTAAAACAAAGTATTTGGGCTATGATAATCGGAGCTTTCTTCGGTTCGATTTATCAATATATCGGCGGACAAGATATAGTTCAAAGATATAATACTACTCCTACGGAAAAAGAGGCTCAAAAAAGTTTATTGATGAATGTTCCTTTAGCTTGCACAAGTTCTATAATATTTATCGGTATGGGTTCTGCTTGTTGGATATTATTCAATTCTGGTAAAGCTGTTTTACCGGACCATATAAGTGGTAATGCTATTTTGCCTTACTTTATCATGGATTTTTTACCCGTTGGAATTTCAGGTTTGGTAATCGCTGGAGTATTTGCAGCCGCTCAATCGACAGTTTCTTCAAGTTTGAATTCGGTTGCCACTTGTATGACTAAAGATATACTTGAAAAATTAAAACCCGATTTAAGCGACAAATTTAAACTTAATTTTGCAAGAGCTTCGAGCTGGATTGTTGGACTTGTAAGCACATTGCTTGCCGTAAAATTTTTATACGGAGGACCGGGCGATATTTATTTATATTTCCAAGCGATAACGGGACTTTTGGGCGGACCTATAGCTTCGGTTATTTTGGTTGGAATATTCTTCGATAGAGTAAATACGATTGCAGTTTGGATAGGTTTTGCGGTTTCTACCGTTTTGGCTTTCTATTTAACCGACCCTGCGGGAATAGTGTCGATGTTGATTCCGGCTTACAGCAAACCGCCTGTATTTGAGATATTGATTTCATTCTTAATCATAGTTGTGGGCGTTATAGTTTCTATTCTTGCATCTTTGGTATGCGGAAAACCTAAAAAAGAAAAAGTTGAAAATTTAACTTATTCAAGTTTAATGAAAAAATAAGAAAAATAAAATTAAACGAGGGGCACATTATGAAACATTTATTAAATTCTATAATTATAATCGGTTTTATATTCGTTTGTATTATAGGTTGCGAGGCGACTTCGTCTAGTGCTACAAATGTATTAGATAGCGAAGTTGACAAAAAGATTCTCTGGGAAATGGGCGGACATCTACCCGCTCAAACGGGAATGGATAAGAATATCGGCACGGCTGGTTTATTATACGGGATATTGGAAGGCAAATATATAGTTGTCGGCGGCGGAGCGAATTTTCCTTATGAATCCGTTCTTTACGGAGGATTAAAAAAATCATATTCCGATATTTATATGCTCGAAGACAAAAACGGAAGTTTGGAAGTTGTCGAACATATAAATTGGGAAAATGAAATAGGATACGGCTCTTCCGTTACCACGAAAGACGGTATATACTATTTGGGAGGTTCTACCAATCCCGAAGCGGATGACGATATCTTATTTGTAACTTTACAAAACGGCAAATTGAATATTGAAAAAATAGGAGATTTGCCTTTTACTCTTCAAAACGGATTGGCGGTTGAAAGAGACGGAAAATTATATATCGCCGGAGGAAGCAAAGGAAACGGAAATTCGAGCGGATTATACGAATACGATTTAACTTCAAAAGAGATAATCGAACTCTCACCGATTCCTCAAGAAGCCGTTAGGACGCAACTTGTCGGACAAATATTAAACGGAGCGCTCTATGTTTTTAGCGGAGCGGGAGATATATCCTACACGGACGGTTATAAATACGATTTTGAAAGCGATACTTGGGAAAAAGTGGCGGATATTTCGGTAAACGGAAAATTATTAACCGTAGCCGGCGGCAATTCGATAAAATTAAACGAAAAAGAGATGCTCGTTATGGGCGGAGTTAATAAAGAGTTTTTCGATAACGCCGTTAAAAATTTAAACTCTCTTCAAGGCAGAGCTTTAGCCGATTTTAGAGATTATTATTTTAGAGCGGACCCTTACGAATTTAATTTTAATCCGTATATATTGATTTATAACGCCGATTCTAATACTTGGAGAAGTATCGGAGAGACTCCTTTCGACCCTAACGCGGGAGCGGCTTTGATACTAAACGGAAATAAAATCTATTCTATAAACGGAGAGATAAAAGCCGGAGTTAGAACGGATAAAATGTTTGTGGGAACGATATTTGCAAGATAAGTTTCATCATCCTAATATTTAAATTAGACTGTTTAGAATATTTATAATTTATTTTGAACAGTCTAAAATAAATATTTACCGATTAAGATTTTATAGGTTAAAAAAATTAAAAGAAAAATAAAAAAATAAATTTAAGGAGAAATTGCGATGAGAGATTTGAATAAGTATAGAGGCGTTATACCGGCATTTTACGCTTGTTATGACGATAAGGGAAACATAAGCGGAGATAGAGCTAAAAAATTCGCTTCGTTTTTGATTGATAAGGGAGTTAAAGGTTTATATGTCGGAGGTTCTTCGGGAGAATGCATTTATCAGAGCAAAGACGATAGAAAATTAATACTCGAATCGGTTATGGAAGTTGCGAAAGGAAAAGTTACCGTAATCGCTCATATAGCTTGCAATAATACGGCGGATGGCGAAGAATTGGCAGCTCATGCGGAAAAATTGGGAGTAGATGCCATAGCCGCTATTCCTCCTATTTATTTTCATTTGCCCGATTATGCTATAGCCGATTATTGGAACGATATGAGCAAAGCGGCGCCAAATACGGATTTTATAATTTATAATATTCCTCAACTTGCGGGAGTAGCTTTGACGGTTTCGCTTTATAAAAAAATGAGAGAAAATCCAAAAGTTATAGGAGTTAAAAATTCTTCTATGCCCGTTCAAGATATTCAAATGTTTAAGGATGTCGCAGGAGATGACAGTGTGATATTTAACGGTCCAGACGAACAATTTGTAGGAGGACGAATAATGGGAGCGGATGGAGGAATAGGCGGAACTTACGGAGTTATGCCCGAATTGTTTTTAGCAGCGGACAAAGCGGTTAGAGATTACGATTTTAAGAAGGCTCAAGATATTCAATTTAAAATCGACAGAATAATTTACGGCATGTGTTCTTGTCATGGAAATTTATACGCCGTTATGAAAGAGATTTTAAGAAAGCAGGGAATCGATATAGGAGGAGTGAGAAAACCTCTCGCCGACATTATAGAAAGCGACAAAAATCAGATAGAGATTTGTCATAAAATGATTGAAGAGGCAAAAAGCAACTTAAAATAAACGGTTTAAAATGAGGATAGATTTATGATATTAAAACCTATAAAAAGCGAATTTAATAAAGACTTTCATGAAAGAATATGGAAGGCTAAAAATTATGTTAGAGAACATTACGAAGAATTAAAAAAACTTCCAAACGGACAGCATAAACTCGATAAAGAGATTTGCGAAGGCGCTTATATCAATATAACGGAATACGACAATAAAGATAATCCGCCTTGGGAATCTCATTTACAGTTTGTGGATATTCAAATAATATTCGAGGGAGCGGAAGATTATATTATAGCGAATACTTCCGATTTGTCTCCGAAAGAATATGACGAAGCTACCGATTATCATAATTGGGAAGGCGAGGGAACTCTTCGTTTAACTTTGGCGCAAGGAAATATTTTGATACTTCTTCCTTACGATGCTCATAGAGTGGGGCTTGCTCCAAAAACGGGAAAAACTCATGTAAAAAAGGGGATAGTAAAAGTTCCTTATAGCGCTTAAAAAATGATAAGAAAAACAATTTAAAAAAATTAATAAAATAATTGTTTTATAAAAAAGGCTTGATTTTCTATTTTTAATGGTTAATCGAGCCTTTTAATTTATATTAACTTTTCAAAATTTATTCGTTAATTCATAAACTTAACAAAAAAATCGGAATTTTTTTAAAA
>CAZUEE010000153.1:0-4799 GCA_964619175.1 uncultured Brachyspira sp.
TCTTATTTTGAACCATTAAAAGAAACGATTAAAGATTTTAAAGGTTCTATGATTTCTCAAAGAGATGATTTAAATAATGTGGGAACAAAAGAAAACGTCATAAACGGAGAGAAATTTTTTCAAGCGGATGCTACAAATCTTAAGGAAATAGAAGATAAAAGTATTGATTATATTTATACCGACCCTCCTTACGGGGCAAAAATTCCATATTTGGATTTAAGCACTATGTGGAACGCTTGGCTCGATTTTTCAGTCGATAAAAATTTAAAAGAAAAAGAATGCATAGAAAAAGGAAGTTTGGATAAAAGCAGAGACGAATATTATACTTTAATGAAAGAAAGCCTTAAAGAAATGTATAGAGTATTAAAATTTAATCGTTGGTTAAGTTTTGTATTTCAGCATCAAGACCCGAAACTTTGGCAACTTTTGGTTGATGCTGCAGAAGAAGTCGGTTTTGAATATGCGGGAAGCGTTAGACAAAATAATGGACAAACGACTTTTAAAAAGAGACAAAATCCTTTTTCGGTATTGAGCGGACAATTAATTTTACATTTTAAGAAAGTCGATAATCCGAAAACGAGAGCGAGAGAAGTTCTTGGAGATTTAAGTTATGATATGGTTTTAAATGATATTGAAGCTACGATAGTTAAATATAACGGAGCTACAATAGAAGAGCTTTACGGAGATTTGACAAAAAGAGGATTGGAAAACGGCTATTTGCATCTTTTGGCAAAAATGGGAGATAATTTTTTAATTTTCGTTAATCAAAATTTTGAGTATAATATGCAAGATAAAAAATATCGCATTAAATCTGGAACGAAATTTAAAGGTTCTTCCGTTCCGCTTGAAGATAGAACGAGATATTTTGTGGTTTCTTATCTTGGCAGATGTGAAATCGAGGGTAGAAAAGCAATTTTTGACGAAATTTGCCTTGAAGTTATACCATTATTGAAAAATGGAGTAACCCCAGACAATAGATTTATTAAAGAAATTTTAGAAGAAGTGGCTACTCTAAATAAAAAAACGGGAGCTTGGAGATTAAAAACGAGCGAGCCTAAATTATTTGACGATATTTAAAAATTAAATGAATTATATCGGTTCTAAATTTTCACTTTTACCCTTTTTAGAAGAGAATATTAAATCAATAGTAGATAAACCTTTGTCCGAATGTATTTTTTGCGATTTGTTTACTGGAACTACTGCCGTAAGTAAATTATTTAAAAATCAAGTTAAAAAAGTTATAGCTAACGATAAAGAATATTATAGCTATGTATTGGCTAAAAATTATATCGGCAATTGTAAAGCAATAAATAAAACAAAGTTGTTTGCCTTAAATAATATTGAACTTAAAAAAGGTTTCGTCTATAAACATTACGCTAAAGATAGACTTTATTTCAGCGAAAAAAACGCGATGAAAATTGACGCTATACGAACTCGCATCAACGATTTAGATAAACAAAGCAATGAATACTTTTTTCTTTTAGCTTCTCTTTTAGAATCTGCCGATAAAGTCGCTAACACGGCTTCGGTTTATGGCGCTTATCTTAAAAAACTTAAAAAGTCTGCACAAAAAGAATTAGTCTTAACTCCAGCAGAATTTGAATTGAGCGATAATAAGCATGAGGTGTTTAACTATGAGGCTAATAAACTTATAAAAGAAATCAGAGGCGATATACTTTATCTCGACCCTCCTTATAACGCTCGGGAATATGGAGCTAATTATCATTTGCTTAATACGATAGCGCTTTATGATGATTTTAAACCTATGGGTAAAACGGGTTTGCGAGAATATACTAAATCTAATTGGTGTAAAAAAGATAAAGTATATAACGAACTTGAAACTTTAATTAAAAATGCCAATTTCAAATTTATATTTTTAAGTTATAACGATGAAGGTTTGCTTTCGCTTAACCAAATAAAAGAAATATTTGAAAGATACGGCAAATACGAATTAAAAAGCATAACCTATAAAAGATTTAAAGCCGACAATAATCGTTTCAATAAAAGAAATGAAACCAAAGAATATTTGCATGTATTGATTAAATAAATATTGTCAAAATAATCATAAAATACAGAGTTATTATAACGATAAGAATTTGAAAAATAACAAAAAGTAAAATATAATTCATTATCTAAAAAAATTTTATAGTATCGAATTACGGAGTTTTTATGGAATATAATTTTACTACCATTGAGAAAAAATGGCAAAAATATTGGAAAGAAAATAACTCTTTCAAAACTGTTTCAAAGCCAAATAATAAAAAATATTATGTATTGGAAATGTTTCCCTATCCTTCGGGTAAAATGCATATGGGACATGTTTCAAATTATACTATAGCCGACTCCATAGCAAGATACTATAAACTGTTGGGATATGATATTTTGCATCCTATGGGTTGGGACGCTTTCGGTATGCCTGCGGAAAATGCGGCTATAGACAATAAAACTCATCCTGCAAAATGGACTTTAAAAAATATAGAAAATATGAGAGAGCAATTAAATTTACTCGGATATTCTTACGATTGGGATAGAGAGGTTACAACATGTTTGCCCGATTATTATAAATGGGGACAATGGTTTATTTTAAAAATGTATGAAAAAGGACTTCTTTATAGAAAGGGCGGCGAGGTTAATTATTGCGAACATTGTAATACGGTTTTGGCAAACGAACAGGTTTCGCCAGAAGGAACTTGTTGGAGATGCGATAACGAAATCACGAAGAAAAAATTGGAACAATGGTATATAAAAGTTACCGATTATGCCGAACAGTTGGATAATGATTTAAAACAACTTGAAGGAAATTGGCCCGATAATGTTATAACTATGCAAAGAAATTGGATAGGTAAAAGCGTTGGAGCGAGCATTAATTTCAAATTGGATGACGGCAAAGATTTTCCTATATTTACCACAAGACCCGATACGATATACGGAGTCACATATATGGCTATAGCTTGGAATTACGAAGGACTTTTGGATATATGCGTAGAAGAACAAAAAAAATCGGTGGAAGATTTTATTAAAAAATCGGCAAAAATAGACCAAAAAGCCGATTATGAAAAGGAAGGCGTTTTTACGGGAAGATATGTTATAAATCCTTTCAATAATGAAAAAATTCCTTTGTATGCTGCAAATTTCGTTTTAGCCGAATACGGAAGCGGCGCTATTATGGCTGTTCCCGCTCATGACCAAAGAGACTTTGAATTTGCAAAAAAATACAATATACCGATAAAAGTCGTTATTCAAAACGAAGATAATTCAATTAAAGTGGAAAATATGATCGAAGCTTATATCGAAGACGGTAAAGCGGTAGATTCGGATATATTAAACGGATTATATACGAAAGACGCCATTAAAAAAGCGATAGAATATGCTTCCGAAAAAGGTTTTGGAAAAGAGCAGGTGCAATATAAACTTAGAGATTGGCTCATTTCAAGGCAGAGATATTGGGGAAATCCTTTGCCTTTCGTTCATTGTGAGAGATGCGGAATAGTTCCCGTTAAAGAATCCGATTTGCCGATAACTCTTCCTATGGATATAGAATTTACAGTCGGAGAAAATCCTCTTAAAAAATCGGAATCGTTTGTTAATACTGTTTGTCCAAAATGCGGCGAAAAAGCCAAAAGAGAAACGGATACTATGGACACATTTACTTGCAGTTCTTGGTATTATGCAAGATATACTGACGCCCATAACGATAAAACTCCTTTTGATTCGGATATTGCGAATACTTGGCTTACCGTAGACCAATATATAGGCGGCGTAGAACATGCTTGTATGCATTTACTTTATTCTAGATTTTGGTTTAAATTTATGCGCGATATAGGATTAGTTAAAGAGGATGAGCCTTTTAAAAGACTTTTAACTCAAGGTATGGTTTTGTCAAATAGTTATGAATCGAGAAAGTTAAAGAAATTCTATACTCAAGAAGAGATGAATAATAAAGAATACGAGAAAGACGGCATAAATAAAGACGATATAATAATAAAAATGGAGAAAATGTCGAAATCGAAAGCCAACGGAGTAGACCCAGCCGAGATTATAGAATTATTCGGAGCAGACACCGTTAGAATATTCGTTATGTTCGTATCGCCTCCCGAAAAAGATAAAGAATGGAGCGAGGATGGAGTTAAAGGTTCTGCAAGATTTTTAAACAGAATTTGGAATTTGTTTATTAAATATAGAGAAGAAAATAAAAAATCTTTCGATTATAATAATCTTTCAAAAGATGCGAAAAGTTTATACAGAAAATATCATAAAACCATAAAAAAAGTGACTGTCGATATAAAAGACAGATTTCATTTTAATACGGCTATAGCTTCTTTGATGGAACTTCTTAACGATATGTATGCATTAAAGATAAATTCGGAAGAAGAATATTCTATGTTTAGGGAAATTATAAGAGGATATTTAATCCTTCTTAATCCGATAGCGCCTCATATAACGGAAGAGCTTTTTGAAATGCTTAAATTTGGAAATACGATTTTAAACGAAACTTGGATTAATCATAAAGAAGAATATTGCAAAGACGAGACTTTTGAGCTTGTATTTCAAGTAAACGGAAAAATTAGAGACAGAGTCGAAGCCGATATTAATATATCTGAAGAAGAGGCGAAGGACTTAGCTCTTAAAAGCGAGAAAATAAAACAGTTTATAGACGGAAAGGATATAGTTAAAGCGGTTTATGTTAAGAATAAGCTTGTAAATATTGTGGTAAGGTTATAAATTAATTATGAAAAATATCGCTATACTCGGAAGACCTAATGTTGGAAAGTCAACGCTTTTCAATAGATTAGTCGGAA
>CAZUEE010000154.1:0-4770 GCA_964619175.1 uncultured Brachyspira sp.
CGATACTGTCGATAAGATAAAAGAAAAGCATAACGGAAAAATTTATACAAAATAAAATTAAATTAAGAAACGCAATGAATATTATTTAATTAATACTCATTGCGTTTTTACTAATATTTAATATTCTTAATAAAAAATATATTTATCTACAATTTTTATTACTTAAATTACGCCTTGACTAATCATCGCATTACATACTTTCTTAAATCCCGCTATATTCGCTCCCGTTAGAGTATCGAAAGGATTACCAAATTCGCATGCGGTTTCATGCGTATTTTTGAAAATATTAACCATTATATCCTTTAATTTGGAATCAACCTCTTCGAAAGTCCAAGAATAGCGCATTGAATTTTGCGACATTTCAAGCCCAGAAGTTGCGACTCCTCCAGCATTAGCAGCTTTTCCGGGACCGAAGACAACTTTATTTTCAATGAAATATTTAGCAGCCTCTAAAGTTGCAGGCATATTAGCTCCCTCGCATACGGCTATGACTCCGTTTTTAACTAGAGTTTTAGCGTCTTCTAAATTTAATTCGTTTTGAGTGGCGCATGGAAGGGCAATATCGCATTTAATTTTCCAAATATCTTTAGAATTTTCCGAATATTTTGCATCTTTATGAATATCTAAATATTCTTTTATTCTTGTGCGTTTTACCTCTTTTATTTGTTTAATTAAATCTAAATCTATACCGTTTTCATCGTAAATATAACCGTTAGAATCTGACATAGCGACAACTTTTGCTCCTAGATTTATAGCTTTTTCGCAAGCATATATTGAAACATTTCCGCTTCCAGATACAATAGCCGTTTTATTCTTAAAATCAGTATTCTTTAATGTTTTTAAGGCTTCTTCTGTAAAATAGCATAATCCATATCCCGTAGCTTCCCTTCTTGCAAGAGAGCCGCCAAATGTTAATCCTTTGCCGGTTAAAACGCCTACCGATTCGTTGCAAATTTTTTTATATTGTCCGTATAAATATCCAACCTCTCTTCCGCCAACGCCAATATCTCCCGCCGGAATGTCGGTATCTGGACCGATATGACGATATAATTCTGTCATAAACGCTTGACAAAATGCCATAATTTCATTGTCGCTTTTTCCTTTCGGGTCAAAATCAGAACCGCCTTTTCCGCCGCCCATTGGAAGCGAGGTTAAAGAATTCTTAAGGACCTGCTCTAATCCTAAAAATTTAATTATTGAAGCATTAACGCTTTTATGGAATCTAAGTCCGCCCTTATAAGGACCTATAGACGAACTATATTGAACTCTATAACCTTTATTAACTTGAATTTGATGATTATCGTCTACCCAGCATACTCTGAAAATTATAAGTCTTTCAGGTTCTATAAATCTTTCAAGAATTTTTTCCTTTTCGATTGCGGGATTTTTTATAACATACGGCTCTAATGATTCTAATATCTCAAGCGCCGCCTGTAAAAATTCCTCTTCTCCCTCGTTTTTTTTGCATAAATTGTCATAAACTCTTTTTACATATTCACTTTTAAACATCTTTGTTCTCCCATTTAGATTATTTAAATTTTAAAAAGCCCTTCATTATATCATTAGTTATAAAATATCGCAAGAGTTTTCTTTATATTTTTTATAACTTCAAATAAATTATAATAAATCTATAAAGAAAATATTTAAGATTGTGTATAGAAATAATGATATAAATATTAACAGAATTTATACTAAATAAACCGTATTTAAAAGGTTGACATTTTTTGTAGTTATGTTATAATTAATTTTAATTTATTTCGTTTGCCGAGTTAGCTCAGTTGGTAGAGCAAAGGACTGAAAATCCTTGTGTCTAGGGTTCGATTCCCTGACTCGGCATATTCTTAAATTTTTAATATGCAATCTTTAAAAGAGTTAACCGAATATATTAATCCTCTGTTCGAAGATAATCATTTAATAGTAGCCGTGAAACCTCCAAATATTCTAACGCAGGGAGACAAAAGCGGCGATATCTCTTTTTTTGAATATGTTAAAGATTATATAAAATTGAAATATGATAAAAGCGGAAATATATTTTTAGGGTTGGTTCATAGACTTGATAGACCAGTTTCTGGAATTATGGTATTTGCAAAAACCTCTAAAGCAGCTTCAAGATTAAGCGAAGCTATAAGAGAAAGAAAATTTGAAAAGATTTATTATGCGGCGGTTAATGGAATTTTTTTGGAAAAAGAAGGAATATTGGAAAATTACATTATTAAAAAAAGCAACAAATTGGGAAATATAGCTCAAATAGTTTTTGAAAATACTAAAAATTCAAAATTTGCAAAACTTAAATATAATATTGTTAAAGAAAATGTTATAAAAAATTTAAGCCTTGTAAAAATCGAACTTGAAACGGGAAGATTTCATCAAATAAGAGCGCAATTTTCAAATATCGGGCATACTATTTACGGAGACAGAAAATACGGAAATTATATTAAATATGATAGAGACGATATTTCGCTTGCATTATTTGCCAAAAGTTTGAAATTCCCTCATCCCGTAAAAAACGAGATTGTATTTGTAGAAGCCGATTTGCCGAATCATAATCCGTGGAATTTATTTTTTAGTTAAAATTAAATTTATATTATTGATTTTTAAATTATATATAGTATTATTTATATAAACGATTAATTTTTTTAAGAGAGATTGATATGTTTGTTAAAAAATTATGTTTATTTATCGCTTTTATAAGTTTCTTTTCAAATTTGTCCTTATTGGCTCAAAACGGAAAATTGACTAAAGACGAAAGAGCGCTTTTGGACGCTGCTAAAACGGGAAAAGTAAAAAATGTCGAAAGACTTTTAAAAAAAGAAATAAATATAAATGTCGCAGATACCGAAGGTTCAAAAAATACCGCCTTAATATACGCCGCCGATTTGGGGCATAAGGATGTGGTAAAAACTCTAGTCGATGCTGGAGCGGATATTAATGCAAGAAACGAAGAGGGAGAAACGGCGATTATGAAAAGTGCGTTTGCAATAAATTTTGAACCTGTAAACGGCAAGAATTATAATAATTATAACGAAATAATAGACATACTTTTTGACAAAAAGGCGAATCTCGAATATGTTACTTCGAATAATCAAACCGCCTTAATGCTCGTTCCGAACGGATTAAGAAGCAAATTGATAAGGAAAATTAAAGATAGCAGAAGAAGTAATATAAAAAACTATTTCGGAGATTATCCTTTAATTTACGCCGCCTCTAAAAACGATATTTATTTACTCAGAACATTAATCAGCGAGAGAGTCGATGTTAATCAACAAGACGAAAACGGCGATACGGCTTTAATGGTTGCTTCCTATTGGGGAAGATTTTCTATAGCCAAAGCTTTAATAGACGCAAAGGCAAAATTAAATATTACCAATAAAAAAGGAGACAGCGCTTTAAAAAATGCCGTTTACAATAAACATTATAATATAGCGGACACTTTAATAAAGGCAAAAGCGAATTTGAATATAAAAATAAATAACGAAAATCTTTTATTATATTTGTCTAAAAACGCTTACAATTACGATTATAGCGGAAGTATTAGAAATATGATTACGGCGGGAGTAGATATAAATGCAAAAGACGAAAACGGAAATACGGCATTAATCAATATAGTCTCCTCAAAAGAAGATAAAAATCAGTTAAAAAAAATCAGAGCCGTTACGAGCGGAAGAGCCAACGTTAATATTCAAAATAAAGAAGGGCTTACCGCTTTAATGTTGGTTGCATCAAACGGAAACGATGCTTCGGTTAGAGCGCTTATTTCGGCAAAACCAAATTTGGATGCGGAAGATAGAAACGGAAACACGGCGTTAATATACGCCATTCAAAACAACAATGTCGAAGGAGCTAAAGCGATAATAAGAGGAAAACCAAATTTTAACAAACAAAATAAAGATGGAAACACCGCTTTAATGTTGGCTTCGGAAAACGGATTCGAAGAATTGGTAAGAAGTTTAATATCGGCAAAAGCGAATTTGAATATTCAAAATAAAGATGGAAACACAGCCTTATTATTAAGCGTGTATAAGAAAAAAAGTAATGTCGTTAAAATTCTTATAGATGCGGGAGCGGATATTAATATAAGAAATAAAGAAAATAAGGATATATTATCCGTTATAAGAAGAGGATACGATTATTTAAATATTATAGAAATTATTTGCCCCATAACTTCAAAAGAAGAAAATTTTATAGATTATGCCAAAGACAATATAAACGGCGTGAAAAATCTTTTAAACGACAAATCTTTAAATATTGACGCTCAAAATAAATTTGGAGATACTGCGTTAATAAAAGCTTCTTTCAACGGACAATCGGATATAGTTTCCGTGTTGCTTGATGCAAACGCCGGACTAAATATACAGGATAATTTTGGGCATACCGCTTTAATAGACGCTTCGAGGCAGGGATACAATGAAGTAGCGAAACAACTTATAGACGCTAAAGCAAATTTAAATATTCAGAATATTTACGGTAAAACGGCTTTAATACTCGCTTCGTTTTATAATCATTCGGATATTGTAAAATTGCTCGTAAATGCTGGCGCAAATAAAAATATACAAGATAATGACGGCAAAACCGCTTTAATGTATGCGAGAGAAAAAGGCTATAGCGATATAGTAAGTTTATTAAGATAAAAAAGTTTGATTATTAAATAAATTTTTGTATTGACAAATTTTATTAAAATGTTATAATTGATTAAAAATTGGTGAAAAAGTTATGAGAGTATTATTGACAGGACTTCCTTCGGTCACAATACAATACAATACAATACAATAC
>CAZUEE010000155.1:0-4611 GCA_964619175.1 uncultured Brachyspira sp.
ATTTCTAATCCACACACTTAAACGGGCGGAGTTTTTGCTTTGTTAGTTATTTTTTTGTATAAAAGTTTATAATTTAATATATGAAATAAAAAAACAAAAATTTTAGTTTTTAGGTATTGACTTTTTTTCATTATTTTGTTAATATATTAAAGTCATTTCAAAATGCGAGGGCGATTAGCTCAGCTGGGAGAGCGGGTGCCTTACAAGCACTAGGTCGGCGGTTCAATCCCGTCATCGCCCAAAGTCTTCTGCTTTCTGATATGACTGAAATTCAAATATGAGTTGAAGTTTTTAGTTTATATGACTATTTTAAAATATATTTCTATAATTGGAATAATTCTTTTGGTATTCGCTTTTTTAAGTTTTATAATAAAATTTACTTCTAAAAGATTAACCATACTAACTTCGATAATAGCTATAATAATTTTATCGATAATTTCAATTTTAATAATATATATGAATTATACAGTCAATATATCATCGAAAATAAGAGCATCTACAAGAGAAAATAAATTAAGAGAAGAAAAAAAAAGAATAAGAAACAATATTATAATTCGTCCCGGAGCCGTAGAATTAATTTCTTTGCATTTGGGTTATTCGAATAGAATATCCGCTCCTGTTATAAGAAATAGAGAATTGGGTTTTTATTTGGATAATGTTTGGTTTAATTGGGCTGACGGAAAATTATTAACGGACGAAGATATGTCAAATAAAAACGATTATATTAATTTTGGATTCTACAATTATTCTTTGGACAAACTCCCAAAATTGCCCGAAGCTACAGACGAAAGAACGAAAGAAATTGAAGAAAATTATAGAAGAAGAATAAACAGAAGAGAAACAATTAACACTAAATTCTTAAACACCTTATACGACGGACATAACTCTCGCACGATGATTAAAAATATTACCAATATGAGCTTGTTGGGTTATAGGACGCAATTGCATGAATTTATTTCAAAACCTTTGGCAAACGCTAATACGGAAATATTGGCTATCTCTCAAACGAATGATGAAGTTAAAGATTATATATCTTCTCTAAAAACCGTAAGCGGTTATGTGTGGAGAATAATTTCAAAAAGTTCGAGTATAAGTTATCACAGCTACGGCGCTGCTTTCGACACTTTACCAAGAAGAAACGGAAGAAAACAAATTTATTGGGCTTGGACTAGAGTCAATAATAAAAATTGGTATGCCGTGCCTTACGAAGAGAGATGGCATCCGCCAGAAGAAGTGATTAAAATTTTTGAAAAGCATGGTTTTATTTGGGGCGGAAAATGGAATAATTTCGACACGATTCATTTTGAATACAGACCGGAGTTAATAATTTATAATAGAATAAAAGACGATGAAAACGCTATTTACGATTTAATCGAAAAATACGGGTTATATTAATCTAATATTTGTAAATATATATAGGACCTTCATCATCCGATAAGGCTTTTTTTACATCTATTTTAAATGCTTCGTTTATATCTTTTATAGATTTATCAAAATATGTCATATCGTTCGTTTTTTTATATTTATTGAAATAAAGTGCGCTTCTGTTGTTTAAAGCCGATATATTATCGCTATTCAATTCTATTATTTTACCATAATCTTTCATAGCGCTTTCAAATAATTCGTTGTTTCCCGTTATATTGTATTTTGTCAAATAGATTGTGGCTCTGTTGTTTAATAAAATAAAATCCGGTTTATTATTGGAATATATCATATTGTCGAATATCGTTAAAGCCGTATTATAATCGTAATCCGATTTTTCTATTCCGTATCTTGTGGAATATAAAACGCCTTTATTATTTAAAGTGTCCTTATTATCGTAAATCGATATTGCCGATTCGTAATATTTGTCAGCTTTTCTAAAATATAAACTTTTATTATTTTTACTATACATTTTGGTATATAAAATTCCAGCTCCGTTCAAAGCCATATAATTTCTATCGTCTATACTAAAAATATTTTCGAGTATTTCCAAAGCCTTTTCATCTTTAGCGTCCTTAATTTCCGCTATTAAATCTTTATACATACTTTCTATTTCTTTTAATTTTTTATCTTCCGTTTTTTTTAATATTACAGTCGGGAAATTATCGATATATTCGTTGCCTTCTGCATTATCTTCTTTTATATCTTTATTTTGAGAGTTTGAGATTTTGCTTTCTTTTTTTTTATCATTTTTAATATCGTTCTCGTTATTAATGTCGTTTTCCGCATTTGCCAGCGCTGGATTATTATTTAAACTGTTATTGGTATAATTTATAAATAGTATTAAAGCGAACATTACTACCAAAAGAAATAAAGCCACATAAGTAACTCTCAATAAAATATTTCCAATCAATCTGTTTATTGAAAATTTAAGAGTGCTGAAATTCGAATTGATTCCCAATCTTACCTGTTCTTTTACCAAATTCGTGATTTCTTCCGCTTTGCCCGAATCGTTTAATTGTTCTCCGAAATATAAAGAAACCATTTCCATATACCTATTTTCAATATTCGAAGATAAAGAATTTGTAAAGACATTAAGCTCTCTCGTTATATTTTGATTTAAATTAATGCTATAAATATTGCATATTATTAAAAATATAAGCATTATTACCGGGAAGAGAATAAGTATAGCGAAATTTATTTTTCTTATATTAGCACTTTTCATTTATTATAAGCAAACTCAAATCAATTTATTTATACAAAATTTAATATTTCTTATATTATAAGATAAATATAAAAATAATCAATTAATTATCGGTATAAAATTTGATAAATTATTATATATTTGAACGCGCGTCTGAGAGGACTCGAACCTCCAACCGTCGGAACCGAAGTCCGATGCTCTATCCAATTGAGCCACAGACGCTAGTTTTGTCAATTTGGCGAAAAAATAATTTTTTAAACGGTGGGCGAATGACGGGACTTGAACCCGCGACATCCAGATCCACAATCTGGCGCTCTAACCAACTGAGCTACATTCGCCGTATTATAATAGAAGAAGTCACTCGCGCCAGACAGGAATCGAACCTGTAACCCACAGCTTAGAAGGCTGTTGCTCTATCCAATTGAGCTACTAGCGCATTCGGGATGATGAGACTCGAACTCATAACCCCCTGCTCCCAAAGCAGGTACGCTAACCAATTACGCTACATCCCGCAAAATTATTAGTATATATTATAATATTAATTATATTTTTTGTCAATAATTATATTTTTATTTTATTACTTTTTATTACTTTCCCCAGACGCCTCCGAATTTAAAACTCAATCCCAAATAAAAATCGTTATCCACCGTATAATGTCCGTCTTTAGAAGCGTAAGATATAGCGCCTACTTGATGCCTTCTTTCCAATTCGTAATATTGATAATTATTTTTAAATACGGGGTCGTAGGTAAAAGTATCCGAAAGCATTATTTTGAAATCGTCAGTTATATTTAAAGTGATTTTCAAAAAAGCCCTATATTTAAGTTGATAAATATCTTCTGAATTTGAATATATATTATTATCGTAAACTCCAAAATGCGCCGTTATATCGAATTTCCATAATCTCCTCGCCTCAAAAAATATAAATCCGCTCATAGCGTAAAAAGGTTTTCTCGATTTGAAAGTTTGAATCGAAAAATCCGTATAATATCCGCCGTCATAATGATGGTCGTTACTGTTGCTATTACCGGGCAAATATTCGTTATGGTCCATTATTCCATGTCTAAACCAAAAACCTTCTATTCCGATTGTAAATCTTCCGTTTTTTCCATTTCTAAAATAGAAAAACGCGTTAATACTGTCTCCCCATTCTTTTATCGGTATAGAACCCAATTGGCTCACTATCCCTGCAACTCCCGTATTGATATAATCGTTGCTGTATGAAATTTTAGCCATTAAACCTTTTGAAGAATTAGCGTCAAGTCCTTCTTCGCCATTAACCATTCCCACGCCTATAAATACTCCGTAAAAACTCGATTCTAACATTATTCCCGTATCGTATCTTGGAATTAATTGAGTGTCGTATCCTATCGGCAAATCTCTCGGTCCAGAAAGAATGGTAGACTTATTGCTACTTACAGTATGATAATAAAATAGAGTTGGAAAATAAGAAGTCATAGGAATATTTTTTGTATAAACTTCCAAAACTCCGACTCTAATTCCTACATATTTAAAATTTACAAATAAATTTAACTTTGTGAAATCAAATAGAGGAGGGGACATATCTTTGTAGAATCTCGCCTTATGCGACAGAGGTTCGTAAAATCTAACGTTAATATCCGCTCCAATCGAGGCGTATTTGTATTCTTTAATATAGCTTAAATCTCCGTATAGTAAAACTCCCAAAGTATCTTCGTTTCCCGTTTGTTCTATTAAATCGCTCATTCTTCCGTATGCGACTAATTCCAAAGATGCGCTTAAAACTCCATATTTTCCCGAATTTGCATTGTTCGTATTTTGAGAAAATAAAATAGAATTTATTATCAAAAATAAACCGATTATGAATTTTGTTTTAATATTTAAAATTTTATTTAAAGTTTTCATAATAAATGCATCCCTTAACTTTTAATATATTATTATTTAATGAAAAATTATTGTAGGCATTTATAGTAAAGATACACTTTTATAAATTATTTGTCAAATAAT
>CAZUEE010000156.1:0-4524 GCA_964619175.1 uncultured Brachyspira sp.
GGACGAAGTGAAAACCTCGCCCGTTTAAAGTGTGTGGATTAGAAATTATATTATTGTATAATAGTGAAAAATATTTTACGCTTTAGGTCCAAATCTAAATCCTAACTGAAGTCCGAAGTCGAAAGCATCACTTCTGATTTTAGTTTCTTTTATTTTCATTCCAAAATCTCCGCCCAAATAAAAACCGAAGTTCATAGCTATTCTATCAGTAAAAAACAGATAATAATCGAAAGTCGCTTTCATATAACCTATAACGGAAGGTGAGAAAATATCGACTATATCTTGTCTTTTAATTTCTTGTTTTATCCCAATAAAATTAGTACTAGGATATGGTTCTTCATAACCATATTCAAAAAACCCAGCAATAGGGATTTTAACTCCGCCCCCAATTCCTATCGCAAGTCCATGTCTTCCGCCAAGTCCTATATTGAATTTTGGCAATAATCCTATCCTAAAGCTATGATATTCATAATACAAGCTTAACTCCGTGATTGAATGGTTGGGTCCGTCAAGCCTATATTCATCAAGAGCATAACCTAATTCGGCTAAAAGACTTATACCGAATCTGTCAACTACTTGGAACATATACCCAATTTGAGCATCGACTCCAACAAAGAAGAGAGGATAGCCTTTTAGCTCCACATCTTTAGCTTCTTTATTAGGAATGGGAACTAGCACTCCGCTAGACACATTGAGTAAAAACTCGAAACCGCTTGCCGCAAATGCCGATGTTCCGAGCGCAATCGTCATTGCCATTGTTAGAAGAATTTTTTTTAGACTTTTCATTTTAGTCTCCTTTTTTTAATAGAATTTTTTATTAAATAAAAAGCCGCTTCTAAACGCAAAACAATATAATCGCTTAAAAGAATTTAAAACAAAATTCGCGCAAATTATATCGATTGCCGTAAAGAAACGACTTATTATTTCAAAATTGTTTAAGATTTGAAAAATTAAATAAACATAATTTTTAGAAAAGTTTACAATTAAGCATGAGCTGAGCTGATGAATTTATCTTTAAAATGTTTTTGCAATTTATTTATCGTTTTCATAGAATGAAATTATATAATATTTTAGAATTTTGTCAACAGTTTATATTTATTTTTTTATTTATCAAAAATATATTTGTAAACTTTCTCGGATAATGGAATTCCGTTTTCCATATAATTTTTTGCGCAGGCTTCTTTTCTTTCGCCCGGAATCGATATAGTATCGTTTTTATTCATAGCGGGTTCTTTTTTTATATCGTCTATAAAAGATTGAACGGTATTTAAAAAAGTTTCCATGTCGTTAAAAAGCGAAGGGTCTATAACGAGTATAAAAGTAGCGAGATTTCTTTTTTTATCCAAATCGGAATACATTTTAACCAAATTGTTGCAATAAACATTTCCTATCAAAAGCCCCGTAAACGCTTCTACCATAGTCATTATTAAATAACCTTTAACTCCTCCGAAAGGCACGACATATTTTATTTTATTCGGGTCTGAAGTTGCATTTCCGTTTTCGTCTACTCCCCAATCGAGAGGCACTATTTCGTTATTGTCTCTTGCGGTGAATATTCTTCCCAAAGAAACATTGCTTGTAGCCATATCGCCCAATATAAAATCTCTCTTTGCGGGAAAACCGTAGCTTATTGGATTTGTTCCGAAGAATGATTTTTTACCGCCGAAAGGAATAACGCAAGGGTCTGTATTAACCATCATAAGAGAAACTTTTTTATCGTCTATAGCCATCTTATTATAATATCCCAAAGCTCCGCAATGAGTATTATTTTTTATTCCTATTAAGGCTATTCCCTGTTCGTTTGCAGTTTCTATAGCCCACTTCATAGCGTATTTAGAGGCGACATGTCCAAATCCTCCGTCCGCGTCCATAGATGCAAAAGAAGGCTTTAAAACATCTATTTTAAAATTTGAGTTTAAATTTATTCCTCCTTTTTTCATTCTTTTAATATAATGTTCCACTCTTAAAACTCCATGAGAATGAATTCCTCTTATGTCGGAATATAAAAGAACATCGGTTATTATATTTGCCTGTTTGTCGTCAATTCCCGAATTTTTTAATTTGTCGAAAGTAGCGTTTTTTAAATCTTCGTATTTTACTGTTATCATTTGTCGTATGCCTCAAGAATTTTGTATTTTGTTAGTTTACATAATTAAAATTAAAAGTCAATAGATATAACAAAAATCATATCAAAAGTAAATCATTACAATTTAAATAAGTTTATGTTATAATGGTTATCAAATTAAATTGGGATTTATTTTTATAATGAAAACAAAATCGGAATTAAAAAATAAAGTTGAAAAAATAACCGAAGCTAAAATTTTGGTAATAGGCGATTTGATGCTAGATAAATTTACTTACGGAGATGTAATAAGAATATCTCCCGAAGCGCCCGTTCCCGTTTTGCATGTAAATCATGAGGAAAGTTATTTGGGAGGAGCGGGAAATGTGGCAAGAAATATATCGGCTTTGCTTGGAGATTCTAATAAAGGAAACGTTGGAATTGTAGCCGTTATAGGAAAAGATAAATCAACTTCTTCCATAATCGAAGAATTAAATCGTTATAATATATCGAAAGACGGAATAATAACGGATGAAAGCAGATATACGATAACCAAAACGAGAATAGTAGCCGGTAATCAGCAAATAGTGAGAATAGACGAAGAGAATACGAATCCATTTTCAAAATCGATATATAAAGAAATAGAAAAGGCTTTTATAAAAAATATAGATAATTACAATGTAGTTATTGTGAGCGATTATGCGAAAGGAATCGTCACCGAAAAAACCGCAAGAAAAATAATAAATATAGCCGTCAAAAAGAAAATTCCCGTTCTAGTAGACCCGTCTATAAAACATTTTTCATTCTATAAGAAAGCGACTCTAATGACGCCGAATTTAAAAGAAGCCATAGAAGGTCTCGAAGGAATGGAAAAAATCTACAGTAGATTAAATTTTTACGAATTTAATCCTAAAAATATAGATATTTTGGGAAAAAGTATAATAAAAAAATTGGGGCTTTCAAAATTGATGATAACTTTAAGCGCAAACGGAATGGCGTTGTTTGATAAAAGGGTAAAATCCGAATCTTATATAGTTCCAACGAGAGCTAAAACCGTTTTCGATGTTTCAGGAGCGGGCGATACGGTAATATCCGTTTTGGCAATGTGTATGTCGGTAGGTTTTTCGTTTAGAGAATCGGCTGAAATATCGAATGTCGCCGCTGGAATAGTTGTAGGAAAGAGGGGAACTTCCACATTAACTTTGGAAGAATTGAAAGAGGCTTTATGATACGAACGAAATTTATTTTATTATTTGCTTTATCGTTTATTTTATTTTGCATAATATCATGTCTTCCCAAACCTCCGATAACTCCCGCAAAAGTTATAGCCGAATTAGAATTAAATAAAGATATAACTGTTTATAGTAATGATATAGTGGATTTGGATAGCCCGAAAGTTTATAATGTAAACGGAGAATATTATTTTGGAGATTTCTATTATATAAATAATAGTATAGTTTACGCTCTTGATTTGTCGAATTCAAAAATGATAATAGCCGAAAAAGACAATATTAGAAATTTTACTTTAGAATATACAAATTTGGAAAAATCAAAAATATCCTTAATAGACGAAAATCAAAATATATATATAACGGGATATGACTTAAGATATATAGGCAATATAGTGATTACGAATATAACGATGACTTTGCCATCTGAAAGCCCGACTGTAGAAGGAGACGATACTCCGCATACAGCAACTTATACGATTCAAGTGACTAATACGAATTATACCAAAGTCGGCATAGTTTCTTTAAATAAAATATCACCCGAAGGAAAAATTTTATATAATATAGATTCGATAATAGAAAACGAATACGAATCTTTAATAAAATTATTTTCATTAACCAACGATAAATTTGCCGTTTTGAAAAGAGATAGGAATAAAACGCCGATTATTAATATATACGATATGAATACGGGAAAAATGGAAAACGAATATTCGCTTTCAACAATAGAATACGTCGACACAAATACTATGTCTTATAGAGAAATAGTAGACTGCGTTTATATTAACGAAAAGGAAGTTATAGCAATACTCACTATAGATATAGTAAACGGAAGACATAAAGAGGATATTATATTTACTACCGAAATGAATAATTTTAATTTAATCGAAGTATATAAAATACCATCTAGAGATAATTCTTTAGCTGTAGGGATATCGTCAAGCGGACGCGTCACATATACGGGAATAGAAAACGGAATGTATTTTATTATAAAAACGAATCCTTTTTTGTCTCAAAATTATAGCAAGGAATATATGGGAACGGACGAATTAAATAAATTAAGAGGAATAAATATATTTGACGATTCCATATACGGTTTTTTGGTAGAAAGCGATAAAATAAAATTTCAAAATTATTAATATTTAATTGTTAATATTTTTTCGTTAAAAAAATTTACTTTGTTTATTGTAGGTATTTTTATTTATCATAATCTCCATAAAACATAACAATCCC
>CAZUEE010000157.1:0-4516 GCA_964619175.1 uncultured Brachyspira sp.
AATCGTGGTAATTGGTTATTAAAATAAATTCTATAATTCTAAATTCCGATATTTATATTATGTTTAAAGTAAATATTGTATTAAGAGGAAGAGTGCAAGGCGTAGGTTTCAGATACTATGCAAAAAAATGCGCGGACGAGATGAAAGTAGCCGGGCATGTTTGGAATAATTATGACGGTTCGGTTGAAATTATAGCATATTTGGAAACCAAAAAAGATATAGAAGAGTTTGTGGAAAAAATGAAAAGAGGACCTGCGATGTCAAGCGTTAAAGAGGCGAATGTAGTTATAATTCCGTCCGACCCGCCGATTGATGAAATTTTTGAGATGGACAATTAACGAATTAAACGGTATGACAAAAATAAACTATATTTTTAAAATATGCATTACTTTGATTTTATCTTATTCTCTATTTGGAGAAAATTATATAAATTATAAAGTCGAAAACGGAGATACTTTATACGGGATAGCCTTTTCGCATGGAATGTCCGCAAGTGAATTTTTAAGATTAAACGATATAGAAGATGCCGATAAATATAATCTTAAAATCGGAGAGACGCTTAAAGTTAAAGAAAAAGAATATAGTTTGGTTTTCGATTCTGTAAACAAATCATACGCTTTAAATGTCGACAAATCTAAATTTTACAAAAATTATAGGGTAAAAAGCGGCGATACGATTCTTGGAATAGCTTTTTCGCATGGAATGTCCGCAAGCGAATTTTGTGCTATAAACAATATAAAAGATTTTAATAAATATAATCTGAAAACGGGAGAGATTTTAAAAGTAGCGTATAATAAAGAAAATCAAAATAAAATTGATACCGAAAAAAATTCTATAGAAATAAATTCTATAGAAAATATAAAAAAAGAAATCGAAACGAACAATCGAAACGAACAGAAAAATCTCGAAAATAATTTTGAAATATATACGGTTAGAAGCGGAGATACGCTTTTTGGAATAGCTTTTATAAGTGGCACTCCCGTTAATGATTTTTTAAGAATTAATAATATAGACGAGCCTTTGAAATATAAATTAAAAATCGGCGAAAAATTGAAAATCTATCCGCAAAGAAAAAATAGAATAAATAATAATGTAGACGATAAAAAAATAACTTCCGTTTATAAAGTAAAAAAAGGCGATACGCTTTCGGCAATAGCTTTAAATAATTCGATGTCGTTAAACGAACTTTTAAAATTAAACGGATTGAAAGAAAATTATTTGCTTAAAATCGGCGACAATATAAAAGTTTATAGCAAAGTAAATTTAAATCTAAATAATGGCGGAACTTCTACGGAAAAAAGAGAATATAGAAAAATCGAAAATTATAAAGTAAAAAAAGGCGACACTTTAAGCGAAATAGCTCTAGCAAAAGGAATGGATTTGGTTGAAATATATTCTTTAAATGGATTAAACGACAAATCTATAATTAAAGTCGATGAAATAATAAAAGTTTATGCCGAAAGAGGGAATAAAACGGTTTTGGTAGATTTTGTATATTCCGTTAAAAAAGGCGACACTTTATATTCTATAGCAAGAAATCATAAAATGGTTTTGGCTGATTTGCTTAAATTAAACGATATAAAAGATTTAAATAATTATACCTTGAAAGCGGGAGACTATTTAAAAGTTCAAATATTAAAAACCGTTTATACCGACTTCAACGATTTGCCCGAAAGTTCTTTTATTTTTCCATATAAAGGAAGCATAGTTTCAAAATACGGAACGGACGATAATAATTTGGCGAATAGAGGAATAAATATTTCGGGAAAAGCGGGAGATAAAATAGTTGCGGCAGATTACGGAATAGTGGAATATTCAGACAGTATAAGAGGTTTTGGAAAAGTGATTATCATAAAACATAAAAACGGATATAATACGGCATACGCTCATTTGTCGGAGGTTAAAGTTAAAGCGGGCGATATAGTAAATAGGGGAGATTATATAGGAAATTTGGGAAGCTCATCGATGATTGAAAATAAAAATCAATTATATTTTAAAATATCGTATTTGGGCATGCCTATAGACCCTTTAAGATTATTGCCTAAAGGATAGATAAAAAAGTTAAATATTAATTATTTTCTCCATACCAATCCACATTTCTTGAAAAATACATTCCAGCCGCTATACTTATAAATAATCCCAATGTTCCCATAAGTAAAGCGTAATCGGTAAGTTGCAATATGCCGAATAAGAATATATAAATTAAAGTTTCCACTATAGCCATCGATAGAATATATTTTTTAGATTTTATTATATATCCTATATAAGTTGAAGTTAATAAAATTACCATAATTGCGCTGATTAAATAACTTATATTAAAGTTTATATGTTCCGATATCGCAAGCAATAATAAATAAAATATGGCGTTTGATATTCCTATTAATATATATTGAACGGGATGAATTCTTTTTTTAGAAATTACCTCGCATAAGAATAATACGAAGAAAGGTATAAATATAAAAAGTATCGAATATTTAACGCTTCTTAATATTTTCTGATAATTATCGTTGAGAAGTAAAAACGATATTATTACATTATTTTGATTATCTTCTTTATATTCGTTTTTTTCGTATTCTTCGCTTGTCCAATATTTATTATAGGAAGTATTAAAACTTGCTATATTCCATTTGGCGTTAAAACCGTTTTTAGATACTTCTCTTTTTGTTGGTATAAATCCGCCCGTAAAACTCGGGTCGCCCCACTTTGAAGATATATCAAAATAATTATCCGATGCCATAGGATTTATGATTAAAGAATTTCCGCCTTGAATGTCTATACTCGTTTCAAATTCAAAACCGTCTATTAATTTGTCTTTCGATATATTGAATAAAAATATATTGCTAAACATAGGCAAATTCATTTTTACGGTTTTCTCATAATATTCGAGTTCTTCGTTTTGATTTGCTATAATTTTTGGCAATTTCAATAAATTCTTTTTATTTCCAACGCCTAATACCATAACCGCTTCGTCAAATAATATATTCGTATCGTTTTTGTCCAAATTATACAAATCGGAATTATATTTGTCGAATTTTCCTTTTACATTTAATGTGGAATTTAAAATCGGAACTTTAAATATTCCCCTTTTAAGCAAATTTATTTCAACATTTCCTAAAATATTATAATTATTTGGCATATAAAATATATATTCTCGTTTATATGTTATTTCTTTTTCGTATATTACTTTTTTCATATAAGGAATCGCTATAATTAGTCCTTCGATATTGGCGACTCCTCCGACAGGTTCTATTATCGAAGTTACGGCTTCCCTTTGATAGCTTCTTCTATCTCGAACTACAGAGTTAATAAAATTCATAGGTATAAGAAGCAAAAGCCCCAATATAAGTATAGTGAATATTTTAAATCCTAAAGTTTTTGAAACATTGTATATATTTTTTATCATAATTTAAATTTCCGCTTAATAAATAATTTTTGTATTATATTATATTCGATTTTTTTAACAAGTCGCCCTGTTTAATATTTCTTTCGTTCATTTTTTTTATTATTTCATTTATAATTTCGCCTTTCGATTTTTTCCATTTCGGAGCAATTAAAGTATCTCCCAAACTATCTCCCGTTAATCTCGCTATTATTATATTTTTACGCGTAAACCCCAAAGCTTCCGCCATTAAGTTTATATAAAAATTTTCGTCCAATGTTGGAAAATTATATCTATTATAAATATTTTCAAAATCGCTTCCCTTTACTATGTCGAGTTGATGAAATTTCACGGCATCTATTTTTAATTTTGAAATGTCTTTAATCGTTTTTAGAATGTCGTTTTTATCTTCGAGTATTATTTTATTATTTTCGATTCTTTTAGGAAGTCCGAAAATTACATGAACGCAAATTATAAGGTTTTTGAAATTTTCTTTTATATTGCAAGTAGATTCGACAAAAGATTGATAATTATGTCCTCTGTTTATAAAGTTTAAAGTTTCGTCGTTTGAAGATTGAAGCCCCATTTCAAGCCAAATTTCTTTATCCTTTTCGCTTGCCAAATCGTTTAAGGTTTTTAAAGTTTCTTCTTCGAGCATATCGCTTCTTGCTCCGAACATAAGCCCTACGCAATCGTCAAACTTTATAAGCTTGCTTGCATAAAATAAAGATTCTTTTGAAGCTAACTTTGAAAGCGGAGTTCCAAGCTGAAAATAAGCGTAATATTTTTTATATCTTTTTCCGTAATTTTTAATTCCGTTCGTCCATTGGCTTTCTATATTTTTTTCTTTATCCTCATCTTTAATGTATGGCGGTTTATAACTTTCCAAATTACAAAATCTGCATCCGCCGTCATTTAATTTATGAGCGCATCCGAAATCGGTATTTATAGAAATTTTGCCGACTTTAATTTTAAATTTATTTTTTGCATAATCGGAAAAAGAATAATAAGGTTTTTCGTTATTAAGATTATTAGAATTTTTCATTTAATTTAAGTATATAAAACGATTTATATTTGTCAATTAAAAAACTGTAATTTAATTTTTATGGAATATTACGGAATTTTTTATTATTTTTT
>CAZUEE010000158.1:0-4396 GCA_964619175.1 uncultured Brachyspira sp.
TAAAAAACTGTAATTTAATTTTTATGGAATATTACGGAATTTTTTATTATTTTTTGCGATAAAAAGGAATTTGAATTTTTGTTTAAATTTAAATTAATTAAATAAAAAAAGTACTTGACTATTTTTTACATTTTCTTATCTTATAAACAGATAATTTAAATTTTGAGGAGGCTATAATGAAAAAACTTATGGTTTTATTTTTAGCGATTATGTTAACGATTGCGGTTGGATGTTCAAGCGACTTCAACCCGAGAACATCTAAAACGAGAGGCTATGCAAATTTTAGCACTATAGACGATAATATTCAGTCGGATACGATTATCACAGACGATAATTTTTCTACGGATGCTATGATTTCAAACGACAATATTACTACAGATATAATTACAAACAATAACAGCGTTTCCACAGCGGAAGGAAGGCTAACCGCTTTCATAAACAGATACGCGGGTTTATATTATGGAGACGGTATGGCTGAACCAGGCGTTAAAGGAAAAGTTGTCCATTATAAACTTAAAGACGGAAAGATTTGGACTATAAACGGATATAATCAAGCGACAGATGTTCTTAAACATCCAACGGAGGCTGTTATACTTTCGGATACGGGATTACTAATAGACGATTATATAAAAGGAACTAAAGAAATTTTAAGTTTCACCAGCAAAGGATTGGATGCATATATTAATTTCCTTCTCGATAAAGTAAGCGATACGGCAGACACCAACGGTATGTATAAAATTGGAGTTGCGCCAGAATTTGGAAAATTTGCCGGAACTTATAGGTCACAATATGAAAAGAAAGACAAATATATATCGGTAACCAAAGACGGAACGGTATATTTCCATGAATACACTGGAGCTAGAACATTCTTCCCAGGAAACGATGGAAAACAACTTTTGATATTCGATAGCAAAGGCGTTGGAAATACAATGTTATTCGAAGGTTTCATTTATAGAAAATTTACATATAAAAATAATAAAATAACGAATATAAGTTATCCGATAGTTTGCGAAGTGTCTAAAGACTTTATAGAAGATATAAACGGCGGAGAACATTATATTTATACTTCAGACGATGGCAAAAATAGTATGAATATTAACGAACCATTTGGAAGCAGTGGGATAGTAAAAATGACGGGTTCTGTTTGTATCGGAGGATTAAGAAAAGATGGAAGAACTCCTTGGAGCGATATGATAGCCCATATAACGGTATTGAAAGGAAATACGCTTCATATAATGGGAGGTTATAATACTACAATGACTTTTAGCAGCGATTGGTCGACATTAACATATAATGGTAAAGTGCTTAAAAGACATAAAAAGTAAATAAATTTGATTATAAGCCCCAAAAATGTTTGTATGTTATTTAAGGGAGGAGGCGTAAAAACCTCCTCTTTTTATTTAACTATAATTACAAAGTATTGAAAATCCAAGATTAAAAATTTTATAAATATTATCAATTTTATTAATTAATTATAAAATTTTATAATTAAAAAAATTAATATTATTTTTAAGATTTTAATATAGAATTCAAAAAAATTTTTTTAAAAATTTTTAAAAATATATAAAATTTGTATTAAATGTAGTATTTTAAATAATAAATTTATGTATTTAACGCTAAAAATATACTTTTATCTAAAAAAAAGACTTGACAATTCTCATTTTTTTCTTATCTTAAGTGTAGAAGGTTCAAGTAAATAATTAAGTAAATTAACTGAACTTTTAAATTTAATTTTTTAAGGAGGAGCTACAATGAGAAAGCTCACAACATTATTATTAGTTTTTGCAGTAATGATTTCAATAGGATGTAAAAAGAACCCTGCTAATCCTATGAACCTCACGGAAACAACGCAAGAACCACCAAAACAAGAACCGGAGTTGATTACAACTAACGGTAACAACGCTTCTACAAATCCGGCAGATATAGCGGCGTTTATCAACAAGTATGCCGGCGTATACTATGGGGAAGGAACTCATATGTATCAAGAATGGGGAGTCAGAGAAACATATACGGGCAAAATGGTGCATTATAAACTTAGAAACGGACAAGTTTATACTATCAACCGCTTTAACCAGTCTCCGGGTTTGATTACCGATGATGTCCAAGCTGCGGTTTTACCTTCAGAAAATAAATTACAAATCAGTAATTATGCGAAGGGAACAATCGAAGTATTGAACTTAAGAGAGGACGGATTAAATGCCTACACGAGCTTTATACTTGAAAAAGTAAGCGACAAAGCCGACACAGCAGGTATGCAGTTAATCGGAACCTACGAAAGTTTAAGCGCTCAAAATGGAACTTACAAATCTGTATACGACAAGATAGATAAATTCTTGGCTATAACCGAAAACGGAGAAGTATATTTCCATGCACAAGGCGAAAGCAAACTCGTAGATAATGAACTAATTGTAGTTAAAGACAACGTCAAACATGCTATAATCCTAGAACAAGGCGTTTATAGAAAACTAAACAATAACGATGTTGATACTACGACTGTAGTTTGTGAAGTAACTAAAGACTTCATAGAAGATATACCTAATTTAAAGAAAAATAGTAAATACAATACAGAAGACTTTAAGAGTGTGCCTAGATGGAAAGGTGACATACCGCAAATAACGGGATTCGACGTATGTTTGAACGAAGATATTAACGGAGTTGACATGGAAGGTTCAGCTTGTATCAGCGGAGCATTCGGAAATCGTTATAAAGACAAAGGCGTAAAAGCTAGTAGCGATATGGTAGCTCATGTAACGATATTGAAAGGAAAAACTCTTCATGTAATGGGAAGATACGATTGTGAATTGACCTTCAGTGATGATTGGAAAACATTAACATACGAAGGCAATACGCTCACTTTAAGATAATTAATTGTCTCAAGTTTTATTAATTTTGATTTCCCATCCGAGGAGGCGAAAGCCTCCTCTTTTTTATTTTATCAAGTTATAATTTTTTAAATTTATCGTTTATTTTAATTTTTAATTATGATAAAATAAATTAAAATAAAAAACTATATGGAAAAATTATGAATAATGTAAAAAGAATATTTATTATATTGATTTTGATTTTTGCATCAATAGAAATTGTCTACTCTCAAGATGCAAGTAAAATTTATGTTATAAAAAAATTGGAATTTCAAGAGATAAACAGATGGTATGACGCTTATATAAAAAAAGCCATTAAAAGAGCCTCAGACGAAGGCGCGAGTTTAATAATACTCGAACTAGACACGCCCGGAGGATTATTGTCTTCCGCTTTGTCTATAAAAAATTCTATAATAGAAAGCGATATTCCGGTCGTAGCTTATATAAATAAAAATGCTCTGTCGGCGGGCGCTTTAATTTCTTTAAGTTGCGAGGCTATTTATATGTCGGATGGAAGCATCATAGGAGCGGCTACTCCCGTTTACATGAAAGGAAACGAAATTGAAAAAGCGGGAGAGAAAGAAATAAGCGCTATGCGAGCGGCTATGCGTTCTTCTGCAGAAAGAAGCAAAAAGAATGTTCGAGTCGCAGAGGCTATGGTTGACGAGACTATTGTTTTATCTAAAAAAAATGACGGAATAGATTTGGACGATAAAACTCTTCTTACTTTAAGCGTAGAAGAAGCGTTAAAAATAAATATAGCTGACGGAAAGGCAAATTCCATAATGGATATAATAAAATTAAGAAATCTGTCGGAAAATTCAACTATAAAAAATGTCGAGGAAGAAAAATACGATTATATATTGAGATTTTTAATAAACCCAGTAGTTTTAAGCGCTCTTATATCGATTGGAATAATTGGAGTTTATATAGAATTAAAAACCCCGGGATTTGGAATCGGCGGAGTAATATCTATAATCGCGTTTTCAATATTTTTCTTCGCTCAAGTTTTTGTAGGCAACAGCGGATTTTTGGCTCCGGCAATATTTTTTCTAGGAGTCGTTCTTTTGGCTATAGAGATATTCGTTATTCCGGGATTTGGCATAACGGGAATACTTGGAATATTAGGAATAGTGGCTGGAATATTTATGTCTTTCGGAATAAGCAATATCGCTCAAGCCACTTTGGTGGTGTTCGTTTCTCTAATATCGGATATTATTCTTATTATTATTTTGGCTAGATTTATCTTAAAATCTAAAGGATTCAAAAATAAAATAGCTTTAGAAACCGACACGGCGGGTTATCATTCAAGTATTTCCTATGACGATTTGCTCGGACTCGAAGGAATAACGGAAACATTTTTTAGACCTTCGGGCAATATTATAATAGACGGTAAAAAATACGATGCCATAACGGAAGGCGAATTTATAAATAAAGGCGCAAAAATAAAAGTTATTCTCGTCGAAGGAAATAAAATAGTTATAAAAGAAATAAAATAATCAAAATATATTGTTTCATTTTATTTTTTTTAATTA
>CAZUEE010000159.1:0-4393 GCA_964619175.1 uncultured Brachyspira sp.
AGAATTCGTTAACTTCACTTAACAACAATGTGGCTTTAGCCCATTGTGCACAAAGGGACATGATTAAACATGTCCCTTTTACCTCACAATATTAGTAATTTTATCTACAATAATTTTAATTTATTTCAAATGCCAATCGTAAGTTTCTGCGGTAAAGAATTTATAATTATCGCTATAACCTTTATATACTCCACCGTCATAATCGTCAAATCCCCATCCTTGTACCCAAGCGAGGTGAACTCTCCAATTCAATCGTGAAGGCGTTTGTCCATAAGTATAAGTATTAGGGTTTTGACCTAAAAATAACCACAAATTTTCATTATAGTTTTTTAAGGTTGAGTAATACGAATCGAGTCCGAATTCTTTGAACCATTTATCAGACCATCCTACATTCATAACTATAATTTCAATATGTCCACGGTCTCTTAGTCTGTTATGTCGAGCATGCATAAATATATTTAAATAATCGTTATTATAATCGGTATAACCCTTACCGCCATTTAGAGAGTCTTTAGTTTTATTCAATGCCGTTTCGTAAAGTCCGCCTACAACCCATTGCCCTTTTAAGTCTCCTCGTCCATAATGGTCGTGGGCAACTTTGCCGTCTCCTTTACAGTAATCGATTATTACGCCGAAAAGGAATTTTTTCACTTTTACGGTATATTTTCCGCCGCTACCTTCGTTATGAACATAAACTATATCGAAATTTTTATCGAAATAATAATAATTTCCTTTTCTTGGGTCTTCGGTTCTACCTCTTGATGGGTCGCCGTAGTAATTATTTCCGTCTCTGATAAACCATCTCTGCCCGCTGATATTTTTTTCGCCGCCTTCAATCGTTTTTTGCCAAATTTTAGTCAACTTATTTGTATTTTGGTAGCTTACTTTTCTATAATTATTTCCCGTAAAAGGAGTATATAAATTGTAGTATGTGTTAGCAGGATATTTGTTATTGTCTGGGTCGTTATCCCAATCCTCTACCGTATTTGCAGGCGGTTTTGATGCATTTGTATTTGTGCTTCCAGCATTAGTGTTTCCTGCGTTTGTAGTTATCGTGTTGGTGTCGGAAGGTCCGGTATTAGTCGGGTCGCCATCCCCCGTAGTTGAATAATAACCTCTACTTCTTCCTCCCGTAATTGTATCGCCACTGCAGGCAATTATTCCTGCTATAGAAAAAACTGCTATTGCTACTATTAATAATATAATAACAGATATGCGTGGGTATATTCCTCGTTTCATAAAAGTCTCCTTAAGTTAATTTATAAGGTTTTGCCCTATATACATATAATAGTAATCTTTTGCCAAAAGTCAAGCACTTTTTTAAAGAAAACTTTAAAATTTCATTTTTTGAACGAAATACAACATTTGATGCATTTTTATTATAAATTTTTTGTTATTCAAATTAAATTGTCATTATAAGCCGATTTATTAGCTAGCAATACACACAGATAACAAGGGGTTTTCGCTCTGCGTCCCTCTGGAAACCCATTGTATCTTATTTATAAATGCACACAAGAGGTTCGCCTAAGGCATCTTGTGACAATTGCCAGCCGTTACCGAAGTACACAGCGTGTGGCGAAAGAAACCAATTGTGTTAACATCCAGAGGAAAGCACACAATGAACTTCTCTTTGGATGTTAACATAAAGTGCTTTCAATAGGAGACACAAGGGGCTGAAGCCCATTGTTATTTAGAATTCGTTAACTTCCTTAATAACAGGTGTTTTTTCCAAAAAGGGATACAAAGCGAAAGCCACATTATTATATCGGACTTTGTCTCATAATGACAATTTTATGCATTATAGTTTTTATCTTTCATTATTTATCTTCGTTTATTTTTAAATCGTTTATGGCTTTATGCAATTTATTTTTTAACGATTTTTTATTTATGTCATTTTTGATTTCCGCTTTATACAATTTTTTATTTAAATATAAAGTTTCAGCTTGCATTTTACCCATTCTAAATATCGGTTTCAATATTTCAATCGTGTCTTTATATCCTTCTTCCAATCTCATTCTCGCTCCTTTTAGTGAAAAATCCATAGCTCCCGTTCTAAAGTCTCCCAAATCTTTACTCGGTATAATTTCGTAAACTTTGCATTTATCGTCTTTTTCAATAATCGTTTCCTTATACATGCTTATCGCTATTATCTGACGGCATCCTTCGTTATATAAAGGTTTTAAGGGCAAATTGTCTCCGTTCAACATTTCTATTCCTCCGTCCACATAATTTACGCCTTCTATTTTTTGTCTGCCAAATATAATCGGTATGGCGCTGCTTGCCATCATTATTTCTTTTATTTCAGAATGACTTTTTTTATTTAATTTGAAATAAACCACATCGATAGTTTTTAGATTAACTGCCGCCGCATAAATTGGATATGGATAATCGGATATTATATCCAAATTCAAATATTTATCCATTATTTCAAGAAGTCCTTCTCTGCTAAATATTCCGTTAGAAGATATATAATTATTTTTCATGCTCGGCTTTTTTTTGGAAAGTATATTGTCTTCTATTTCGTTTTGCCAAATATATTCCGCTATATCGTAATCATCTTGAGCGATTAAACAAGCGTTAAGTATCCCGACCGAAGTTCCCGATAAGGCATCTATTCTTTTGTCTATTTCGTATTCTCTCAAAGCTTTCCAAACTCCGATTTGATAACTTCCGAGTCCGCCTCCTCCTCCCAATGATAAACCGAATTTCGACATATAAACTCCGTCAAATATCGCTTAAATATAAAGCCCAAAAATTATTTATAAAATCTAAATATTCTTTTTTATTTTTATTGGCATCTTTGATAATTTTTTCTTTTATATTTTTAGAGACTTTTTTATCGTTATGTTCTTTATATTTTTTTATTTTGTCATACTGCTCTTTTAATTTCTTTTTTAATCTAATTATATTTTTATCGTTTAAATTGTTTTCGCAATATTTATTTAAATATTTAAAAGCGTTGTCGTAATCTTCTTTTATCAAATAAATTTTTGCTATATCTTTAAAGTATTCTTTCTTATTATAATTATTATAATTTTTAGTTTCGTTTATAAGAAGTTTATAAATACTTTCGGTTTTTATATTATGCGCTTTTATATTGTTTTTTTCTATTCTTAAAATATTGTCCGCTTCCGTTATAGCTTTTATATATTCTTTTGAAGAATAATATTTGCTCATAATTTTTATATTGTCGTTTAAGTTTATATTTTTAATCGAATTATTATCTTGATTTGCAATCATTTTTAATTCGTTTATTATCATTATTATAATTTCGTAACTTCCGATTTTCAAATTATAATCGAAATCTAAAACATTTGTAGAATATTCGTTTATTAAATTTATTTTTATATCGTTTATATCGTCAATTTCATCGTTCACACTTTTTAAACTTTTTAATTTCAAAATAGAAGACAATATATAACTTTCTTCGTTATTCAATTTTTTTATTTTATTTACTCCGCTTAAAATTGGAATTATATGTTTAGGAATTTTGCATCCCTTTATGTTAATAAATAATTTTTCCATAAACTCTGGCTTTTCTACAAGTTTTTTATACAAATCGATAATTTTAATATTTTCGTTTGCATCTAAATTCAAATCCAAAAGTATTGATTTTATAACGAAGATATTTTCTTTTGACAAATCGTTATAATATATTTCTGAAAACAAATCGCCGCTTAAACATATTATTTTTTCAATATCGTCCATATCCAAATATTTTATATCGTTAAATTCTAGAAATTTGCAAGAAGCTTTATATTCCAATAAACGAACTTTTTTTTCTATAGAATCTATTCTTTTCGAATCTTCTTCTATTTTATTTAAAACGAAATTAAAAGATTCTCTAATATTTTTGCATATAATTATAATTTCTTCTTCCAAATCTTTTTCGATATTGTTTAATTTATTATTTAAATATATCAAACCTTCGTAAGTTATTTTATTTTGTCCCGCCAAATATTCTATCATTCTCACGGATGCGTTTTTTACAATCGCGTAATTATAATCGATTTCGCCTCTGATTTTTCTGTTTTGCCCCGTTATCGAATAGAGTAAATTTTTGAAAAATCCTTGACTCGCTATAAAATCGGTTCTAGCTTTTCCCGCGCTTAAAGATGCTACGGCTTCTATTATCAATTCGGTTAATTTTGAAGAATTATTTTTATATTCGTTTATATTGTTTACTATAAATTCTTGTATTATATTTTTATCTTTTATTTCTATTTCATTATCGAACGGCAGAGTCAATTTGAATTCCATTATTTCTCCGAATAAAATAATTTGCTTTATTATACTATTTATTTTGTTTTACTACAATAAAATAATATCAGAAGATTGTAATTAATTATATTTTGTCATTTCAATCGAATTTTTGTAATTACAAAATTTTTAA
>CAZUEE010000160.1:0-4365 GCA_964619175.1 uncultured Brachyspira sp.
AAATTCGTAACAGACAGACAGACAGACAGACAGACAGACAGACAGACAGACAGACCATAATTCTGTCTTTTTCCATTGCAAATATAAAAACTATAAAAAATATATTTTCCTTATCGCAAAAATATATCTCATATTTAGTTATTATCTCTTTAACTGTGTAAGATTAACTAGGAGAAATCCATTTAAGTATAAATAAAATTTTTATAAATAAGGAGTATTAATTATGAAAAAGATTTTTATTTGTTTTACTATTGCTTTATTGTCGTTAGCTTTGTTGTCGAATATGTCATGCGCCGATAATCCCGATATTTTCAAGCCTCCCGCTCAAGCGACTAACGAAGCCGACCCTAAAGCTTTAAATCCGGGTTCTATACCAAAAACGCAAGGTTATAATTTTACGGAAGGTTTTATATTTCATGAATGGAAAAATCAAGAAGCTATTATTAAATATGTTCCTTTCAATTTTAAAGGAGAATGGCATGAAGGTATAAGATATGTTAGCTCTCCAACTTGGGCGATTAAAAAGTTAGTATCTTCAAAATATTTCGATATTTATGTCGATTGCACCGAAGGACAACCAACTTATAAAAAAGCCTTAACGGTTCAAGATAAGGTTTGGGATAAACTTATAAGAGAACTTGAAAAACTTTATCCTAAAATAGTGAATATTTACGGAGAGCCTACCGATGTAGACGGAAACGGTAAAATTGAAATAGTTTTCCATGAAAATGAATATATGATTAAAAATGGTTATGCAGGATATTTTAGCGATGCAAATGTAAGTAAAGAATATTATAGAACGGGTGAAATGGATATTCTATATATAAATTCTGGCTTATATATTCAAAGAAATATGAATGAATTTCCTACAGGCTGTATTGATACTATTGCCCATGAATTACAACATGATATAGATGCCAAAAGAAATCCTTATTCAGCAGAATATTGTTTTGATGAGGGATTGGCTCTTTCAACTTACTTTATAATTCATAACGGCTCGGGTTCGGGACGAACCACAGATTTCAGAAGTAGTGAAATAGCAAACGGACAATACTTCTTTGACTGGCAATTAACTAATAAATTAATAGGTGTAAATTATAGAACTGCAGCTAATTTTATGTATTGGTTATATTTGCATGGCGGAGGAGAAAAAATAATAAGGGATATAGTTTCCGTTAGCGAATACAAACGAATAGACTATAAATCTGTCGGAGAAGCCGCAAGTAGAAATATACCAGACTTGAAAAATCAAAATCATAATACTATTATATCTTTTTGGTATAAAGCTAACTTTTATAATAATAATTCTGGAATTTATGGCTATAAAGGCAAAGCTAAAATAAGTTTATCTCTAGCCAATGACCCAAGCGGAAAAGTTATATTAAAGCCGAGATGCGCCGTATATACTACTCAAGATATGTTGGATAAAAATAAAAATATACCTTATATTGCAACTTATCAATTATCCGATAGCGGTAGAAATTGGCTGCTATTATATAATTACTCTGAAAATAAAGATATAACGGTTTATATAAATCCTTCAGCCGCTTCTCGCTCAGTAAGAAGTTATAGCGGACAAGAAGAAGCCGAATGGTATGATTTTGTAATTAGTGAAGACGATAAAGTGAATGAGTATGAAGAAAGTAATACCGTTCCAGAACCAGAAATAAAACAATAATTTTAAGGAGAGTAAAAATGAAATTTAAATTTTATACAATTATAATTTGCTTATCGATTTTAGTATTAGGTTGTAAAAATACATCTACAATACCTAGAATAGAGAAAATAGGGAGATTGGTCTCAAATGATGAAACATGTCCAGGTAAATTAGAAGTATATAACAGAGAAACAGACTCTGACGAAATTTATAAGCTGTATCACTTGTATCGTATAATTTCTGATAATCATTATGTGATTAGAGACGATGACTTTTTTTACCCTTATTTTAATAAAATTGTAAAAGTTAAAGGAATAGAATCAAATTCTTGGGTAGAATTATCAGATGGTAACAAAATACTTGTATTAGAAATACTCGTTGAATCTATAGAGCTTTACGAAGGCGATTATGATGATGGAGAAGAGGATATTCCGTCTCTAGAATCCCCAGATTCGAATCCTTTTCAAGAAAACGAATAGTTGGGATAATTATACAAACTCTACAGAAGATATTTTTTCCAAAACAATAGAAATTGAAAAGATGATAAAATTTTATAAAAATACTTGACAATTTTTAAATTTTTGTTATCTTTTTAACAGATTAATTAATGTGAGTTTGGTATGAATAATAAATTTTGTAATAAATTCGTAACAGACAGACAGACAGACAGACAGACAGACAGACAGACAGACAGACCATAATTCTGTCTTTTTCAACTGCAAATTTAAAAACTTTAAAAAATACATATCTATATCTTTCTTTATTTTATTTTTACTTTCTAATTTTAGTTGTAAAAGAGAATTAGTAGAATCGGTTTTAAAACCAAAAAAGACAAAATTGCCAGAGCAATATTATAGCGATTATACCAATATTCGCATGGATGTTCATCCAGAGGTAGCTCCCGATAATATGGTTTTCGGAGGACTTGGTAAAAGATTTCAATTCAATGGCAAATGGTTCGTTTTGGCAGATTCTATGTTTATATACGACACTTACTCAAAAACTCTTACTAAAACGGCAAGTAATTTAGTTTTGAGAATAGACGATGAAAGAACAATAACGGTTTATGGGAAAAACCTTCCATATATTAACAATAGATATCCTTATATAAATAAAGATAACCATGACGATTATATGAACAACGCTTGGTATAATTTAACAAAATCTGATTTAGTTATAGAAAATGATAGAATATATAACGAAGATTATTGGCTTAATTATTATGAATATAAAGTAAATTATTCCGAAAGAACAGTTGATGGCGGAGAATTATCAAAATTACATAAAGATTTTAAGACAATAACATGTAAATGACCGGATTCTTTGGGTATGTTTCAAAGTGGTAGAGGCATAACCTATACGACAGATTTGTTAAATTGGACTACCGAAACAAATTATAGAATATCTTCCGTTCCTATACATTTTTATGAGCCTACTTTCAATAATTCAAGAAATGGAACTCCTCCGATTAATAATTTTAACGGTAGAAACGGAATAAACGGAGAGAAAATCGTTTATTTTAAAGACTATTTATATGTTTTAGGGGGATATACTATAGGAAGAGATAAGGTAGAAATTGACTTTAAAAAAGAAAGAACCTACAACCTTACTAATCCCAAATATTATAGAATTAAAAAAGGGTTAGATGCAAGAGACCCAAATAATTGGGAAGTTATAGATATACCCGACCAATTAAGAAGAATCTGGCTGTGGGTAGCTTTGGGTAATGGAAAACTTTATATAAATGATGGCTATGAAGCTAAATTAACCACTATACCGTCAAAAATGGAAGGCAAATTTGAATATCCTCATAGTTACGTTGGTAATGTTTGGTCAACTTCCGATGGTATTAATTGGGTTGCAGATAATTTGGATAATTGGAAAAATGCAAGAGTGGTTTCTTCTAAAGGAGACATGAGTATGGGACCAGAAGTACAACCCATATATACTAAAAAGAATATTATCCCAACTCCTCAAGAAAAAATATCGGCAAAATTCGGCGGTAAATATTATTACATAAGAAAAAAAGATTCATACTATATGATACCTTGGGAAAATATAGAAAAATCGCTTAATAGCGGAAATATGAATTATACCCTTACAGAAGAGGACATAAAAAATATTAATATGTATCAATTAATAGTTAGCGATAAAGACCCATCTATAGCAAACGAATCGGATGAACATTATATAAATGTTATAAGTCCAAATTTTACTTCTTTACTATGGCTTTCTGGCAGTCATTATATTTTTAATATAAACGATAAACTTATCCGTTTAGTAGATTATGGAGATGGGAAAATATCAGAGCCGCCAAAATACGACACTGAAAAAGAATTAAAAGATTCAAAACTTTGGTATGAAAGAGGAAATAGTGGCGGATATACAAATGGTGGAGAACAATATACCGCAAATGACTGTTATTATAAAGGCATGATTTATAAAGCTTGGTATGATATTTATACTTATTATAATACTAATGCTAAATATTATATGCCTGATAAAGCTGTTACGCATTACTCTATAGATTTTAAACATTAGATTTTAAATTATTGAGAGTAATTAAATGAAAAAGATAGTTATTATTATTTTATTTACTAATTCTTTTTTATATTCTCAATTTTATCCTGTAGTGATTCCAAGTTTCGAAGATTTTTTAGGAAGTTTCATAAACGCTAATTTGGATTATTTAATAGTTTCAAACGAGA
>CAZUEE010000161.1:0-4145 GCA_964619175.1 uncultured Brachyspira sp.
AACTAATTAATATGCGTATCTCTATTATTTATAGAGATACGTTTTATTTAAATTTTAAATTTAATTTTTTGATTTTTAATTACTCATATTTTGAACGAATAAATTTTTTGTTTTTTCATTTGTAAGAGGACTGTAAAATTGATTTATCAGTTTATAACCGTTTTTTATTGCGTTTGTATCGTAATCGCTATAAATATAATTCGTTTCTAAAGCGGGCATAGAAATATCGGGATTTTCTTTTATCGGTTTTATTATAAATTCTTTTTCGTTGTTTTGATAAAAAAAAGCGTAATATGTTGGGATAAATTCCATATTAATTTCTTTGTTTTCTTTTATTTCCAAAGACAAAATCGTCCCTATATCCAAATGCGGGTATCTTCCTTTATGATTTGCTATAAAATTTCCGAGAGAATATATTATTACTCCTCTGTTATTTGTTCCTTCGTATATTTCGGCGCATCTCGGAACATGCGGATGATGTCCTATTATTATATCGACTCCGTTTTCGATTAAATTTCTTGCCGTTTTTATAGTAGTAAGTTCAGGTTCTGTAGTATATTCCAAACCAAAATGAAGAGATATAATTTTCAATTCTCCGTTCGTTGCAATCGCTAAATCTTTTTTTACTTTTTCTATTAAATGTTTTTCTTTGGCGTAGAAATTCATGAAATAAAAATATTCGTTTTCGTTGGTTCTATGACTTATTCCGTTGTCGATCATTGTGTATGCCGATATAAAAATAGGAATATCGTTAATATTTGTCGTTAAAGGTTTTATATCTTTATTATTTGTCGAACCGCCTAAAATCGATTTGCCGTTTCTTTCGATTTCCTCTATCGTTTTTGCTTCGGCTTTTGCTCCTTGGTCGTATGCATGATTATTTGCAACCGAAAACAAATTAAAATAATTTAAAAAATATCTTAAATATTCAATCGAACCGTTAAATTCAGGATATGGCAAAGGAGGTTTATTGGTATTTACTACAAATTCCAAATTGGCAAATACGATATCTCCATTTAAATAATCTTTTAAATCTATAAGGACATCCCTTCTTTCAAACGGCTTTATTATGGTAGGATGCGTCATTATATCGCCTACGAAAACGATTTTTACGGATTTAGGTTTTTCTTCGATTTTTTCAATTTCTTTTTTTCCGCATGAATTAAATAAAAATATTATAATAAAAATAAATAATATACATTTATTTTTCACTATATATTATCCTCTTCGTTTTTATCGTCTATATTTTTTTCTTCATCGTTCGATTCAATCATTCTTATATTTTTTATCGGCGTAAGCTCCATTTCTATTATTCTTCTGTCTTCCACTTTCATTATTCTTATTCTATATCCGTTTAATATTAATCTTTCGTTGGTTTCTGGGATATGGTCTAATTTATCGATAACATAACCCGCTATAGTTTGATATTCTTCATGTTCTTCTATATTCCAATTTAAAGCTTCGTTAATTTCTTCTATAGATGCCGTACCGTTAACTATTATTCTTTTGCCTTTGAATTTAATTAAATCTTCCTCTCTTTTGTCGCTTTCATCCTCTATATCTCCCATAATCTCTTCTACTATATCTTCCATAGTGACGAGTCCCGAAGTTCCGCCGTATTCGTCTATAGTTATAGCCATTTGCAATTTCTTTTTTTGCATATCGTTAAATAAACTGCTTATAGTTTTGGTTTCTGGTATAAAATATGGCAGCATTATATAATCAATCGCCTTGTTTTTAGTTTTTACATTTTTATTATTCGACTTAAGATAATCTTTAAATAAAGAACGCGTATGAAATATTCCGATTATATGGTCTATAGTTTCCTCGTATACGGGAAATCTCGAAAGTCCGGTTTCTACCGTAAGGCGAATTATATCGTTTATATCAGTATCCGCTTCTATACACACCATATCTACCCTTGGCGTCATTATCTCTTCTACGGTTTTGCTTCTAAAATCTATAACTCCCGTCAATAATTCATGAGTAGATTCTTTAATAATTCCTTCTTTATGCCCTATATGAATTATAGTCGTAATATCGTCCATACTTGCAAGAGCGCTTCTTTTTTGCGTATTCCTTAATCTTTTTGGAACTAAATAATTCATTATAAAAGTGGTTATTTTGTCCATCAAAAAAGTAATAGGCTTAAAAATAAAATAGGCGACTTTCATAAAATATAGAAGGTAAGGAATGGCTCTTTCGGCGTTTACTCTCATCAATACTTTAGGCAGAATCTCTCCAAATGTAATAATAAGAATCGTTATGGTTATGGTTGATATAGTAACAGTTAAATTTTCCGATAGACTCTGAAATGTCCTCGCTATTCTTATTGCAAAAACCGTAATTATAGAGCTTGCCGTAATATTTACTATATTGTTTCCAACGAGCAGAGACGGTATCATAGAGCTTGATTTAGCCCAATATTTCATATCGTCTTCTTTAATTTTCTTTTCTCTAACTAGACGCATTAAAGTAACTTCGTCTATAGTAGTGTATGCAGTTTCGCTTCCCGAAAAAAGAGCCGAAAGCATTATAAGAATTATTATAATAAATATTTCGATAAAATAAATTAATAAAATTTCCATAAAATAAAGAAATTATTAAATTTTAAATGTCCATAGCTATATTAACGCTAACGAAACCTATATTAGATTGAAAAGGAATAATAATTGTTTTTAAATTTTTCGGTATAATTTGTATCTCTTTGCCAAAATATAATATTGGAGGAGTGATATCGCAACTTATACCCTCTTCGGATAATTTCGTTATCGCAAGTCCGCTTATAGTGTTTCCTATTTCGTTTATTACGCTTCTCATCATATCTTCGAATTCTTCTTCAGAATCGTATTCCATTCGTTTTTTTTCAGTAAGATTTTCAGTTAAAAGTTGAGAAAAATTTTCGGGAAATTCGTATAAAACCTGCCCGTTTACATCTCCGACTATTCCTATAGCCACGCCATAACCGGAAAATAATTTTCTGCCTTGTCCTTTTACTAATGTTCCTTTTTCCATAGTGAGCCCAGCCATTTCTTTAAATATAGAAACTAAAGAAACTATGAACGGATTTATAAATCTAACATCCATAAATTTTAGGGTATTTGTAGTCATATATTCTATTCCTTTTTGTCTAATATTAATAGTATCGTAATATACAATTTAATTATAACAATTTTTTTAATTTTTTCAATAATATTTTTATCGTCATTAAACCGAAATAAAAAACAATTTATTTTAATTTATATAGCTTTATTTTGCAATATGATAGCTTATATAAAAAATCTGATTATTAATTTTTTGTATAAAAAATGCTTGACAAAAGTATATTTTTTATTATAATATTGATATAAGTTAAAGGGTGTTTATATGTATGATAGAGAATAAAAATATTTTAAAAATTTCATCAACTTTGGGCAAAGTTGAGGCGTTAAAGTCAAATAATGAAATTCCAAGCGGAGATAATTATTTGATATTAACGGCTTATCAATCAGATAGTCATCAATTAATGGATTATATTAAAAAGATAGAAGAATTATTTGATGTTAGTTTTACAGTCGCAAGCGATATCGATTTATATAATAACGACAAATATATAAGTTTTTATTGTAAGATAAACAAGGCTAATATTAATAAAATATCCGAATTTATTTATAATAATTATAGCGAATTTACTTTACTCGCTAATATCTATTCGGTAAATAATTATATAAGCGATTTCGTTAATAGAATAAGCAAATATAAAATATATAAGGTTAATAAAACCGATAGCGAAGATTCCGTTAGTTATTATTTGCATGATTTTAATAATGTAAAATTTTTAGTTATTACTTATTTAGACCAAGTTACTTATATTTATTTGGATAGATTGGCTAAAATAACCGAATTAGAACGAAGTAAATTTCAATATATCGACAAATCTATTTACGAAAATGTAGACGAAGATACGGAGGTTTTAGTCGAATATATTAAAGATAATGTAATGGATACAGTTCCTTATCCTATCGTTAGCGAATTATTCGGATTACAATAAAAAACCATTATTATAAATGCTTTATTTACTATGCATTGCAAAAGAGAAAAAATTTGTCATTACGAGGATGAAGTTTAAGAATTTATTATAACAAGGGATTACTCCTTCTGGACGC
>CAZUEE010000162.1:0-4142 GCA_964619175.1 uncultured Brachyspira sp.
GAGAAGAGAAGAGAAGAGAAGAGAAGAGAAGAGAAGAGCCACCATTATATTTTAAACAGTAATTATTTTAATTTTCTATTTCAAAAATACTTTTTACAATTAGTTAAACATTTTTTAATTCGTTTGTTAATCTTTAACAATTTATCAAGCGACAATCGTTACTTAGTTGCAAACAAAAAAATTATGAAAGAGTTTTTTAAATGAAAACTCTAAAAATAATATTTTTAATAGTTGCAATTACCGCTATATTTGAAGTTTCCGCATTTTCTGAAAGCGGTTTTGAATTTATACTTAACGCTCCGCTCGGATTGGGAATTGGCATTACAACTAAAAATTATAAAAACTACGGTTATAAAAGTAAAGTCGGTTTTGACGGAGGAATCGCATTGCAAATTGGATGTTTAACTCAAGTATCGGACTTACTTGGGGTAAGCGTTTTAGCCGAACTTGGATACGCTTATAATTCTTATACTATTTCTTACAAACAAGGCAATTCTTTAGAACTATTGTCTTATTCTTTCAATAACTTTCAAATAGGTTTTCTTCCAAAATTAAATATTAACGCTTTTTCCATAGGAATCGGAATAGGAGTTAAAATTCCTATTACGGGAAAATTAATTACAAAATATAAAAGCGCAAATATAGACGATACGACAGAAAAAAACTTAAAAGAAATGATATAACAGATATGTTTTATCCAAATGTTATAGGTTATGTTAAAGCGACTTTCGATTATTCGATTTTCTTTAACAAAAAATTGGCGATGAATGTCGGTTTATATTTCGGATACAATATGCCTATTTTTACGAAAAACAATAATTTAAGCTCTCCGCATTCTTTAAGAAGTTGGATTTCCTCAAAAATTATTATACATGATTTTAATCTTGGCTTACAATTGGGATTTAGATTTTCTAATTTAGAATATAAAAGTATTTTCGATTAAAAAATATATAAAGTTTAAAGTTGATAAAATTATCTATCTTTAGTTTTAGAAACTACATTTAAATATATTTTAGATATTTGATAATCTGTTTTTAGTTTCAATTTGTTTTTTAATTTAAATACAAATTCGGCTACTTGATTTCTGCCGCAAGATTTAAAACCATCTCCGTTAAAATATTTATCAGTAATCCATCCTTGTTTTCTTTTTGTATAAATAGCGTAGAAACTGTCAACTACTTCCAAATCTTCATTTCCCGCTTCCAAAGGACTCGCCACGATACGAAAAAGCGAATTTTCTGGCGGAATAATATAATTTTCGCCCGCTTCTATTTCGTCTTTTTGAACATTGTCGTTATTTAAATAATTATTAAAATCATTAGGATACATCAAAATCATATTGCCGCTATTTTGCAAACCAAATATATATAAATATCCGTCTCTGTTTGGATTAAATTTAATATTAATCGTATCTCCTTCCGTTATCTCACCCTTATCATGTATGACGTTCGTTCGATTGCCCGAAGATATTTTTTCTATTACAAAATTCAAATTAATATCGTTTTCTTTTTCCTCGAAAGAATCGAATACCATTTTTGCAAAATATACTTCCAAATAATCTGATATTCTCTGAATGGTGTATGAAGCTTCGTTCGAATAAACCGATTTATATTCTTTTAAAATATTGCCGCTTTCAATATCTATAACATTGAAATTATATTCGAATTCGTATCTTTCTTCTTGCATATTTTGCATATTATCGTTGTCTACTTCGATACTTTCGGAAGTTAAATTTTCCAAATCTTTAGTTTCGTTAGTTGCAGTTAAATCGTTAGTTAAAATCGTATCGTTGGTTGTTATTTCGTTTGTCAAAATATTATTCGTTAAAATATTGTTTGTAAAAGCGCCGTTGGTTAGAACATTATTTGAAATCGCCTCTCTTATGTTTTTAAAATTTTCGGAGTTTAGATAAAATTTTGGATTGTTGCTAAAAGTATTAGTTTGAATATTCGTATCAATTTCGTTGGTTATTAATATTTTTTCGCTGTCGATTAATATGGCTACTCTGACATTTAAATTTGATGCCACCGTTAAACCTTCTTCAATATTTAATTCGTTCGTTACGAATAATGTTCTTTTCGCTCTGTCTACCGTTATGGTATATTTCTGTTTTAAGTAATGATATCTATTTATGATTCTAACGGTTTCTTTTCTTAAAGGTTTATTGATTTTAAAATGATTGTCCAAATCTATGGTAGCAATTTTTAACTTTTTCATTTTAAATTTCTTCGTTTTTGCTTCTTCTACGGGATATAGAGACAAAGATAATAAGACGATTAAGATTATATATTTTAAAATATTAGAAACCTTCAAAATATCTCCTAATATTCAAGTTTTGGTTTTACGGAATTTTTCTCCAAATCTATATTGTCGAGTATATCCATTATTCTCGATAAATCATCTCCACTATAATATTCTATGACGATTTTTCCTTCTTTTCCGTTTTTGTCTATGACATTAACTTTGGTAGAAAATATTTTTTCCAAATAATTTTCAAGCGTTTTTATATTCGGGTCTTTTTTTTTCTCTTCTTTATTTTTGGAGTTCGTTAATTCTTTTTTTTCTTTTACTATTCTCTCGCATTCTCTAACAGAATAATTTTTTTTCACTATTGTTTTTGCAAAATTTTCTCTCTCTTTTTCGTTTGGCAGAGACAAAATGGCGCGAGCATGTCCTTCGGTAATTTTTCCTTCCAAAATTAGGTTTTGTATATTTTCGCTTAAATCGAGTATTCTCATCGAATTGGCAACTGCGCTTCTGCTTTTTCCCACTCTGTTTGCTAATTCTTCTTGTTTAATATTAAGTTCGTATATTAATTTTTTATAACTTCTCGCTATTTCTATTGGATTTAAATCCGTTCTCTGTATATTTTCGACTAAAGTAAGTTCGAGCATTTTCGAATCGGCGATATTTTTCAATACCAAAGCGGGAATTTTATTTCTTTCTAAAAATTTAAAAGCTCTAAATCTTCTCTCGCCAGAAATTATTTGATATATTCCGTCTTTTTCTCTTAAAGTTACGGGATTTATTAGTCCGTTTTCTTTTATGGATTCGGCAAGTCCTTTAATTTCCTCTTCGTTAAAAACTTTTCTTGGTTGGTCGGGATTCGTTTCTATAAGTTTAATATCTACTTCCAATACTCCGTTTCTTTCGGCTTCTTCCACAGCTTTTTTAATATCTCTGTCTCCCGATTTTATAAGGGCGTTCATACCTTGCCCGCCGAGTCCTCCTTTTCTGCTCATAAAATAATTCTCCGAAATTAATATTCTATATTTTAGATTTTTCTATAAACTCTTTTGCAAACTCTTTATAACTTCTAGCGCCTATGCATTCTTTATCGTAATCTCCTATAGCCTTTCCGTAAGATGGCGCTTCGCTTAAACGCACATTTCTTGGAATCATCGTTTTATAAGTTTTTTCTTTAAAAAAATTAACGACTTCTCTAACCACATCGGAACTTAACTTTGTTCTTCCGTCATACATAGTCAAAATTACTCCCTCTATATTCAATTCCGGGTTCAAATTTTCTTTTACAAGCGATATCGTATTATTAAGTTCGGCTACTCCGTCCAAAGCGTAGAATTCGCATTGTATCGGAATAAGAACGGAATCTGCAGCAGTTAAAGCGTTTAATGTAAGTATTCCCAAAGTCGGGGGACAGTCTATTAAAATATATTCGTAATCGTTTTTTATGGATTCTATGGCTTTTTTTAATTTAAACTCTCTTCCAATTTCGCTTACAAGTTCTATTTGAGCGCCTACCAAATCGGAATCGGATGGAATAATATATAAATTTTCCTGATATGTTTTCATTATAACTTCATTTACTTTAGCCTCGCCTATAAGCAAATCGTATATTCCTTTATACATTTCATCCCTTGAAATTCCTATACCCAAACATGCGTTGGCTTGAGGGTCTATATCTATTAAAAGAGTTTTATGTCCCATATCCGCTATAGACGCGCTTAAATTAACGGCTGTTGTGGTTTTTCCGACTCCGCCTTTTTGATTTACTATAGCTATAATTTTAGACATAAACTATCCTTTAATAACAAACAACAAATAATAAAAGTAAGTAAAGCAATAATAATTAAACTTTGAAATTATTTTATTATATCAAAAAATCGCATTTTATCAAGTTT
>CAZUEE010000163.1:0-4049 GCA_964619175.1 uncultured Brachyspira sp.
AAATAATATAACTCCGTTTTATAATTTAAAAACGATTTTTAAACGCTCGCTAGTTTTCTTTTGTTTTTAGTCAATATCTGAATCAAAATTAAAATAATTATAATAGATAACCCTATTATATCAGTGATTATGCCGGGGTCTATCATTAGTAAACCAGAAATTATAAAAAATATTCTTTCAATCCAAATGCATTTTCTGAAAACATATCCTTCCAAGCCAGAAGCTACGCCGAACATACCCATAATTGATGTTATTATTATTTGTATAATTTCAGGCAAAGATGTGTCTATCATAAGAATAGCGGGATTGAATATAAATATATAAGGAATTATAAAAGCCCCTATAGCCAATTTGCTTGCCTCGAGTCCAGTCTTAAAAGGGTCCGATTTAGCTATAGCAGCTCCAGCCATCGCTGCCAAAGCCACAGGAGGAGTTACATCGGCTATTATACCAAAATAAAATACGAACATATGAGCCGCTAGAGGTTCAAAACCCAAATGTATTATAGAGCTTGCGGCTATTGTGGAAGTTATTAAATAATTTGCCGTAGTTGGAACTCCCATTCCGAGTATTATAGAACTTACCATAGTCAATACTAGAAGTAAAATAGGAATTCCGCCAGATATCGAAACCAAGCCCGCACCGACTTTCAAGCCTAATCCGGTAAGAGTTATGACGCCTATTACTATCCCCGCCATAGCGCATGCAATCGCCACGCTTATTATATTTCTTGCTGCGTTGCAAAATACATCTATTATGTCGCTTATCCCAAATCCGATTTTTCTTTTTCCGATAATATCGATAATATTATTTATTATAGCTACAAAAACCGCCGATATTATTCCCATAAGTCCCGCGTATATAGCCGTTTTTCCTAAAGCGAAAAATACTATTATAGTTAAAAGTGGAATAACCAAATAACCTTTTTTAAGCAATAATTCGCCTATTTTTGGAAGAGATTCTTTAGAGAGTCCTTTAAGTCCAGTTTTTTTTGCCTCAAGATGAACCATTATAAATATTCCCGTAAAATATAAAATCGCCGGTATTATAGCTGCTTTTGCAACCTCCATATACGGAATTCCCAAACTATCAGCCATTAAAAAACTTGCAGCTCCCATTATAGGAGGCATAATCTGTCCTCCCGTAGACGCCGAAGCTTCAACCGCTCCTGCAAATTCGGGGCGATAACCTAACGATTTCATCATAGGAATTGTAAAACTTCCCGTACCAACGGTATTTGAAACGGAACTACCCGATACTGTCCCAAACATTGCGCTAGTTAAAACGGCAACCTTCGCCGGTCCTCCGTCAAAACCTCCGGCTATACCGTTGCATATATCTATAAAAAATTGTCCGATTCCCGTTTTATCAAGCAATGCTCCGAAAAATATAAATAAAAATATAAAAGTTGCCGAAGCTCCAATCGGCGTTCCCATTATTCCTTCCGTATTGTAAAATAAATGAGAAACGAGTCTTTGATAGGAATATCCTCTATGATTTAAAAATCCCGGAGCATAAGAACCAAATAAAGCGTAAATTATAAACACTAAAGAAATTATAAGAATCGGAAGTCCGACTATTCTTCTGCATGCTTCGAATAATATTAATATTCCAACTATTCCGATAAAAATATCCGAAGTCGTATAAATTCCCGCTCTTCTAACCAAAGAATCGAAATTAATAATAATATAACTCCAAGTAGAAGCTCCGATTATGGCAAAAATAATGTCATAAAACGGAAGTTTGTCTTTAGGCATATCTTTTTTCATTGGAAACAATAAATAAGCCAAAAAAATTACAAAAGCCAAATGTGTGGCTCTTAAAACTTGAGCCGTTATTCTGCCCGAAAGTATAGAATATAATTGAAATAAACAAAATATTGTCGATACGATTATGATTAAATATTTTTTCCAGCCTTTATATCTTCTATATCGCGATTCGCTGTCGTATTTGCTCATATAATCGTCTATTTCTTCGGCGGTTAAAATATGAATATGATGATTTTCTTTACTCATTTTTCCTCCTGATAAAATATCAATAATTTAATATATTCAAACAAAGATAAAATTCTATATTCTATCTTTATACTCGTTTGCGGTTTAAATATTTTTTTTAATTCTATTTTTTTACCGTCAATTTCTATTTTATGATTGGCGATAATTCCTACAAATAAATATAAATTGTCGATTTTTTTATTTATATCACTTATCTCCACATAATCGTCCGTCATTATCAACTTTTGCCCTTCTTCGGGTTCGGGCATTCCCGCTCCATAAGATACAAATTGCGTCTTTAAAAGAACGATATCTTTATCTTTAATAATATAATAATCTCTCACTCTGCCCTTATTTACGGAATGAATATATGAAATTACAAACTCTTTGCTTATTATATTAAAAACTTTTTTATTTATAAGCAATTTAGGAAATATGGGAATAAATAATAAGATAATAACGATTAATAATATAATGAATTTTTTTATTTTATATATTATATATTCCATTAACCGATTATAAAATTATCTAAATATTTTTACTGCACATGATATCCTAATTCTTCGTAATATTTCATAGCACCCGAATGAAAAGGAATCGAAATTCCCTTTGGCGCTTCTTCAATATTTAATTCGTTTCCTTTTGCATGAGCCAAAGATAAATCCGATTGTTTGTCAAATAGAGTTTTTATCATATTATAAACTTCTTCTTCTGGAATATTATTATTAACCGCTATAGTCGCTTTAACCGCTATGGCTCTAGTATTTGCATCGACTCCGTTATATGTATCTGCTGGTATATTAACTTCCGTATAATATTTATATTGAGAGGTAATCTCCCTAATCTGCGTATTTCCTATTGGAACTAAAGTCATATCGGTAGATAAAGACAATTCCTGCAAAGCGGCGTTAGGAACTCCCGCAACTATAAAACATGCATCCAAAGTTCCGTTTTGAAGTCCGTCGCTAGATTCTTTGAATGAAAGATTCGATTTTCTAATATCGTTAAATGTTAAACCGTATGCTTCCAATATTTGTTTTGCGTTAAATTCCGTTCCGCTTCCAGCATCTCCAACGGAAACTCTCTTGCCTTTCATATCGGCTATACTTCTTATTCCGCTAGATTTTGTGGCGGCTATTTGAACTACTTCGGGATATAAAGTAAGTATTGCGGAAAAATTGCTTAAAACCTCTCCTTCGAACATATCCGTTCCGTTATAAGCATAGTCCATAACATCGTTTTGGACGAATGCCAAATCAGCTTCACCTCTATTTATTAATCTTAAATTCTCTGCAGAAGCTCCCGTAGATTGAGCGGTAACATTCAAATCTTCTATATTATTATTCCATAAATTTGCTATAACTCCTCCAAAAGAATAATAAGTTCCGCTCGTTCCTCCCGTTGCAAATACATAATTTTTATTCGCTCCTTTGGAACAGCCGATTGCAAATGCCATAAGAAATGAAACAAAAATAATAAATACTTTCTTCATAATTCTTACCCTTCCTTTATAATAAATTTTAATTACCGTATATAGTAATATATTTTTGCATTTTGTCAATAGTTTGAAACGATGTATTTTTCCTCGTCAGTGTAAGTCGATTTATTTTCGGGTGTCGGCGTTTGTTCTACTTGTTCTATCACCTGAAAGTTTTCCGTTTGGGTCGGCTTTCTCTTACAAGCAAAAGCGACAAGAACCGTTAAGATAGCGATTACCATAATCCATAAAAATTTTTGTTTTTTCGTAATCATAAGATACTCCTTAAATTAAAATATTTATAACAAAACGGAGATTTTTAATTTTATCCGATAAGTTATCGAAAGTAAGTGAATTTGAAAAATTTGAAAACAAGGCGGTTTCAACCCCTTGTGTTTCTTTGCAGTTTGCACACAATGGGCTGAAGTCCATTGTTATTTTTAAAAAATTCTTAAAAAATTAGTAATTGCTAATTTATTTTTTATTGTCTTTGCAAATAAAACAAAGTAATCTGCACAAAATAAAATTCTGCATTTTGATTATTTGGCGAAGTTTAATCGTGATTATTTTATTTTCTT
>CAZUEE010000164.1:0-4046 GCA_964619175.1 uncultured Brachyspira sp.
GGCGAGAGAAAATTTTAAATAGATTGGAAAATCTTATAAACGAAAGATTGAAATAATCAGGAGTTTAAAATAAAAATGGTTTTTCTGTATAAAAGATTTGGAGACAAAAGCAATAGACTACTTCAAAACATGCATTTCGAGGCTTACTGCAAATATAACGATATCGAATATCATAATCTCGAATTTTACGATATGGAAAATTTTTATAGAATAAAGGATAAATATAGTTTTAATAAAATTCCCAAAATATTTTTGCCAAAATTAAATATTCGTTATAGCATCATTGAAAATATTTCAAAATTTGCAGATAAATTAAATATCAAAAATTTTTTAATATTCGATTATATGAATATAGAAGATAGAAACAATATAAAACTTTATGACAAACAAATATTGAATAATAAAGATAAAACGATTTTCGTGTCGGGTTGGGAATTTAGAGTTCCCGCTATTGCATACAAATATAGAAATTATTTTAAAGAAAAATATACTCCAAAATTAGAAAAGTCTTCATATATATATATATATATATTAGATAAATTTAAAAATTACGATATAAAAGTCGGCGTTCATATAAGAAGAGGCGATTATATAGGCTGGAATAACGGAAAATATTATTACGATGATAAAGTTTATTACGATAAAATAGAACAATTTTCAAATTTATTTAAAGACAAAAAGATATTGTTTATTTTATTTTCAAACGAGGAAGTAACATTGAAACCTAAACAGGATTATATTATTTCAAAATGCACTTGGTATGAAGACCATTATTTATTAAGTTTATGCGATTATATAATAGGCGCTCCTTCCACATTTACAATTTGGGCAAGTTTTATCGGCAATGTTCCTTTGATGCATATTTACGATAAAAACGATAGAGTCGATTTTGATAGTTTTAATGTAGACATTAACATGACACCTCTTTAATTTTTCTTCTTAAACAAATTTAACAAATTTCCAATCTGCCGAATAATCCTCTTAACTTCCCTAATCACATTGTTTTTAAGCGAAAAAGGAATCAAACCGAATCTTTTAATAGCTATTTCAAAATCGGCTAAAGAGTCGCATTCTATTTTTTGAGGATGAATAATATTTTCAAAATCTATCGGATAAGTTTTGCGATTTGCATTTTCATCGTTCGGGTCGCTCGTATGCGTGGAATCTTCGCCAAAACCAATATTTGAAGTTAAATTCAAACTCGGATTAATGCATATTCCATCTTTTGAAATTATTAAATAAGTCCATTGATAATCCCAAATACTGTCATGACATTTCTTTATTCTATAAAACCAATTTTGCCAATAATCCCTTATATTAAAATCTTTATATCTTTTTCTCAAAGTTTTTTTCGTATTTTTAAAACTTATAGTTTCCATCGTAGCGTCATAATATTTCCAAGCCCGCCTCCAACTCGCCCAACCCCAACAATGCTGAACTGTCGCAAAATAATAACTAGCATCTGAAACTTTTCTATCCAACGGAGAATCGCCCGCTATATGCATTATTCTTTCGTTGTCTTTGTAATAATTCAAAAGTTTTTCGCAAAAATAAAAGAAAGAAATTTCGGCTAAAATATCGTCTTCTAAAATTATTCCCTGCTCAACATTTTTAAAAAACCAATTTATAGCATTAACAGGTCCATAACAACATCCTAAATTTTTATCTTGAAACAATTTATAAATATTGCATTCCCAATCTATCGCTTTTAAAACGGCTTCTCTAGTCTCCAAACATTTTATTTTTTCGTTTTCGTCTCTCCAAGCATCTGCGGCTATATACAAATATTTTGGTTTAATCTTTTTTACAACTTCCAAAACTTTTAATGCCGTGTCTTTTCTCTTGAAAATTATTAATAGTATTGGCGTTTCAAACATATTATCTGCCCGTTAATCCGATTTTCTTCAACAAATATCTTCTTACCCTATCTCTCAATTTGAAAGTCGGTATAAGCCATACTATTTTGTCTATGAGTTTTCTATTTTTATTGTTTTCTTCGTAAGTTGTATTTCCGCCAGCTTCTATCCATATTTTATTATTTTCTTCCCATTCTTTATTGTAAGTTCCTCGCCAGAATTTCGCAGGTCCAATAGCGTGGATTATATGAGCGTTTTTTGAAATATTCGAAGTCGGATAAGCGCCGTAACTTTCCGTTAAATCTTCGGTTTCAATATTAAATTCTTGTATAAGCAAATTTAATATCGATTGGTCATTTGTTTTATATTCTTCAGCCTTATTATAGCACCATTTCGACATTATTTGATAATTATTTATATTATCGTTAATTAAAAATACAGCCGCCACAACGGATATTTTATTTAAATCATAATCTTTAACCAAACCGATATTCTCTTCGGTAAAATTTCCAGCTATGGACATTTTATTTACAAAATACGAAATCGCCAAAGGAGTTTTAATATCAATAATTTCGGAAATATCTTTTTGAATAACAATATCCGTGTCGACATAAAATACTTTTTTATATTTTTCAAGCAAATTGAAAGCCTCGAAACGAGCATAAGTAAAACTGCTAAAATAATTTAATTCTCTCAAATCGAGCATTTCTTTTGAAAAAGGCGATTTGTATATTTCGATTATTATTCTTGGAAAAATATTTTTAAGAGCGTTTTCGTCTTCTGTGTCAAGTTTATCCGTATAAAATATTATATCGTAATCTTCCGATTTTAAATTTTGAAACAAATATTTTTTAGCGCCGATAATTACATTTCCAACGGCGAAAGCTTCGTTTCCCGTAGAACATAATAATAAGGCGATTTTCTTTTTCATAAACTATTCCTAAAAATACAAAATTATTTAAACTTTTCTCTAAATCTGTCTCGCCATTTTTTTAATGGCAATAATCTGCCGATGTCTCTTCTCTTGATATAATCTATTTCTATATTTATACGAATGCCTAAAATTACTATTTGCAAAACTTTATCATCGCTGTATATTCCAAATAGTTTAAGCCAATTTCCTTTTAATCTGACATCGTCGTAATCGTAAAATTTTTGTTTTAATATAGTTTGAAAAGCCGTTATAGGTTCTTCCATAAACCATTTTGTATATTGATAATATTTCCAATATTCGTCTATAAGCAATGAACTACGGCAATTTTCCATCCAAGGTTTTTCGGGAGTTAAATATTGAACTATTATAGCATCTTCCAATTTAGGATTTTTATAATGATATTCCTTTGATGCAAAAAAAGAATATTTTTCATCGATATATTTTACTTTATTTTTAAGCACCGCATTTAAAATATCTTGGTCGCCATGACAAGTTTTATAATTGTTTTCGTAATAGTCTATAAATTGTTTTTCTATATTATTTTCTTTCCACAATTTATTATTTATTAATAAAAAGCCCGAACAAAAATAATCGCTAAAGGCTTCTATATCATTTTTGTTTTTTAATCCTTCTCTCGATATTCTATGTTTTACTACAAAAGCGTAATAATCTTCTAAATCCATTTCAAACAATTCTCTTAAACTGCCCGTAACAACCAAATCGGAATCCAAATATAATATTTTTTCAGGTTCGGGTATTAGAGTAGATATCGAAAGCCTATAAAACATAGCCGAAGAATAATGAGCTTTGAGTATAGTTTTTTCAAACCATTTTTTATATCTTTCTATATCGGGAGTGTAGAATTTTATTTCGCAATCTTTTATATATTTTAAATATAATATTTTATCTTTATTTTCTTCGGTTATGCCGCCGTCTATTAAATGAAATATAATTTTTTCGTCTTCACGACTATTTTTTAATATAGAAGCGATAGCCACTCCCATATATTTTGCATAATTATTGTCTGAAGCAAAGCATATATTCATTTCTAACATAAATATACGCCTCCAAACAATGCAAAGGCAAGCACTCCAGAAAAGAATGCAAGAATATAAAAATTTTGCAATAAAAAAAGATGCAATACTACATTGTATTGTATTGTATTGTATTGTATTGTATTGTATTGTATTGTATTGTATTGTATTGCGACCGTAGGAAGTCCTGTCAAGGATATTATATTGTTACGCATTTCTTTC
>CAZUEE010000165.1:0-4045 GCA_964619175.1 uncultured Brachyspira sp.
GATCTCCTACCTCATCTTCCCTAAAACCATATTTTTCTGCCGTTTCTTTTAGCTGAATCCGTACAGTTGGATAAAATCCGGCACTGTGATTCAGCAGATGGCGTACACGCACTGTTTTTTGATTTTTATTGGTAAATTCCGGAATATAGTTGCTCACCGGGTCATCAAGATCGATCATGCCCTTTTCATAAAGCTGCATCACCGACAATGCTACAAAGGACTTTGTTACCGATGCCATGCCAAAAATGGTATCTTCATCCATCGGAAGCTTCTTTTCAACATCTCTGTACCCGAAAAAGTTCTCATACGCAGTCATTCCTTCTTTATCGACGATCGCTACCGCAATTCCTGCTGCATGATACTGGCGTTTTACCTGCTTCACGATTTCTTCAAATAGATATTGATTGGCTTTATTCATTCGATTCATTGCTTATCCCCTCACCATTGTTTGAAATTTTAAGCTCATATTCTTATTTTATCATGACAATTTAGCCATTGCAAGGAATGGAAAACATTAGTACAATAGAAATACTACAACCAGTCAACCTTATACTGTATCGGCAGGGGATGGGCCGCATAACAGTGCCAAAACCGAATAGTAAAGGAGAAACCAATGAGTGGGGTATCAGAAAAGACATTACCAGGCAAAACAAAGCGCGCAGAAGAACAGCATCTGAAGGAAACCTTGGACATTATTCAGAGAAATGTTGAGCATTATCAAAAAGAGGTGGCAGAGCTCCGCGCTGACATTGATTCCATGCAGGCGCATTTTCATGATGATAATCCAGAATTGATCAATACACTGGAAAATGCCTATACCATGTATGAGTTCCAGAACCGCACGCTGGAGCGCAATACGCGTGCTCTGAAAAAGCCATACTTCGGCCGGATTGATTTTTATGATCAGGCACACGACACGCAGGAAGCACTTTATATCGGAAAATATGGTGTTTCCAAGGATTCGACCCATCCGTTCATCATCGACTGGCGCGCACCGGTCGCCAATGTCTATTATGACAATGGACTTGGTCCCTGCAGCTACCGCTCTCCGGAGGGTGATGAGATTCCCATCGATCTCAAGCTCAAACGAACCTATGAGATTGCCGATGGAAAATTGCTTAACATGTTCGATACCGAGGTCATTGCAAATGATGACCTGTTGACCAGCTATTTGTCAAAAAATAAACAGGCAGTTCTCGGAGAGATCGTCGCAACCATTCAAAAAGAACAGAATGATATTATAAGAAAAAGTCCATACCACAACTGTCTCGTGCAAGGCGTTGCCGGTTCCGGAAAAACGACTGTCGCCATGCATCGAATTTCCTATATTTTATATAATTATGCCGATAAGTTCCGGCCGGAGGATTTCTATATCGTAGGAAGCAACCAGATCTTGCTCAACTATATCACAAGCGTCCTTCCTGATCTGGATGTCCACGGAATCCGGCAAATGACAATGGAGCAATTGTTTGTCCGCCTTCTGTATGAGGATTGGGATACCAAAATCCATCAGATCAACCCTCATGGGCTTCAGGATCCGTGCAAAGGCACACTTTCCTGGTTTCACGATTTGGAAATCTTCTGCTGTGAGCTGGAGCAGGCATCCATATCCTGTGAATCCATCTATCTGGATCGTGCCAAATTTGTCAACCTTCATTCTGAGGAGAGGGAAGATCAGAATCCGGCGCCTGATCCGGAAATGAACGAATCTGCTTCCTCACGCATTTTGCTGTTCGATGGATATGCCATTGAGAAATATATCCGTGAAAATCCATCTGTATCCGTCCAGAGTAAGATCAATATGCTCAACGAACGCCTTCGCAATAAAATCAAGGATGAATTCATCGGCCGGGAATTTCTCTATACCGAAGACGAGACAAAAGCAATTCTGCGAAATTACCGCAACTGGTTCGGAGGCCGCATCTGGAAAACCTCCATCTTTGATCTGTACCGGGATTTTCTGAACAGCCAGCGCGAAAAAGGCATCCATGTGGTGGGGCCGCTAACCACAGCCGACCATGTTACACAGTTTGATGTTTATGATCTGGCGGCATTGGCTTATCTCTATAAGCGTGTCAAGGAAACTGAGGTGATCCGCGAAGCACAGCATCTTGTGATTGATGAAGCACAGGATTTTGGCATGATGGTCTATGCCTCCCTGAAATTCTGCATTACCGACTGTACCTATACGATCATGGGAGATGTCTCACAAAATATTCATTTTGATTCCGGCCTCAATGACTGGGAGGAATTAAAAAAGATCTATCTCAGGGACGCACTGGACAGCTTTTGTGTCTTAAAAAAGAGTTATCGGAATACCATTGAAATTTCGCAGTTTGCAACAAACATTTTACGGCATGGCACCTTCTCCGTCTATCCGGTTGAACCGATCATCCGCCATGGAGAACAGCCCAGGATTCTTCCTGTGGATACGGCACTGAAACCGGATTCATCGATCGAACCGATTGTTAAACTTTGCAGAGAATGGCAGGAAAAAGGATTGAATACCATCGCCATCATCTGCCGTGATGAAGAGTCCGCCCTGAAAACCGCCTCCGCATTAAATCCTTTTCTTCCGCTTCTGGCCAATCCGCTAGAAACTGCAGAATTCGGAAATGGAATCATGGTACTTCCGGTTGAATATACCAAAGGACTGGAGTTCGATGCTGTCCTCATTTTAAATCCGACACGAGAGGATTATCCTACGGACAATGGCCATGCAAAGCTTCTCTACGTTGCTGCGACGCGTGCCCTCCATGAACTTTGTATTCTGCATACAGGAAATCTGACAGGACTTATCGCAGATCCAATCGAGGAACATACCATGCACATTCTGGAGCAGCCACAGCCGGCATCCATGCATTCCTCTCAGACAACAGCCACCGCAGTTTCCCGCAGTCAGGTATCCCGCATTCGCAGACCGCAGGCAGAACCGGGGACGGATGTTGCTCAATTGCTTGCCGCAAAAAAGCTGAAAACGGATGAAAATGCAAAGCCTGTTCCGACAAGAAGCTTCGGTGTGCGGGCCAAGGTTGGCGGAGAATCCGGAACCAGCGCAAGAACCGGGGCAAGCATCCTGCAGCATGACTGCTCCTTTGGAAGCATGCCGCCGACCGAAGTCCTCCGACCGGCCGGATATGTAAAGGCTGACCGTGCCATCCGTTTTGTAACGAAAAAAACAGACGGCATGTACCTGCACAGTGCCTACGGAATCCTTCGCATCAGTCCCCTGAGTTCCAATATCGTCCGAATCACACTGGTCAAAGAAGCGGAACTTTTCGACTATGTACATCCAAAAATTGCACTGCGGACACCCGCAAAAAAATGGCTGTATCGAGAATCACCGAAATTACTGGAGATAAAAACGGATGCCCTCTACCTGCAGGTTGATAAAGCAACCGGCTCCATCTGTTATATGACCAATGACAAGCGACCGCTTCTCATGGAACGCCCAAAGGAGAGTAAAATCCTTGAAAAACCCACCTTTGGAGGTCCACGCGCCAGATTATACCTCGAATGGGCGAAAACAGAAACTTTATCCGCATTGGGAACCGGCACTCGAGCAGTCCTTTCCCTAAAGAATACCGCCCGCTACATTTCCCATACCGGGCGCGTCGAACGACTGCCCATGCTCGTCTCCGACCGCGGTTATGGAATCGTAATGGCCGCGGACGGGCCTGTCCTTGCCTGCACACTCCCAACCTACGGTTCTCACCTGTGCGCAGAACAGGCTGAGATTTTAGACTATTATTTCATTGCCGGGAAACATACAGAAGAACTTATTTCCATCTATGGAAACCTGTGCAAATAGTAACAAAAAAATCACCCACATGTTCCGATACAACATCCCGTGTGATCTGTATCCTGAGCATGCGGGTGATTTAAAATAAATTTTTCTATCCTAAATCTTTCCTGTTTTCTTTAAATAATCCAAAAATCCTTCGCACCCCTCCACTACATCCTGATAGGTAGCTTCAAAGTCACCGGTATACCACGGGTCTGCAATATCACGTTCTGAACCTGCAAAGCTTAAAAACTTATACAC
>CAZUEE010000166.1:0-3976 GCA_964619175.1 uncultured Brachyspira sp.
AGAATTTACCTCCGTAACTACCTAAAACCCGAAATTTTTCCTTTCGGTCGTTTGTTTTTTATTAATTTAAATAAATTATATCATATTAAAAAAATATGTCAACAGTTTAAAAAAGAATTTATTAAAAATTGATTATTTTGACTATATCTTATAATGACAAAAAATTCTACTCTTTATTTTATATTAAAATTTTTGACAATTTTTATTTGTTTTATATAATTTAGAAATTATTGAATCGGAGGAATAAATGAAATCTTACAGAAAAGTATTAGATATTAATTATCCTAAAAGAAGAGGCTATATGAATATAACTTCGGAGGTTCAAAAATGTTTGGAAGAAAGCGGAATTAAAGAGGGATTAGTTTTATGCAACGCTATGAATATAACGGCAAGCGTGTTTATTAACGATGATGAAAGCGGACTTCATAACGATTTTGAAGTTTGGCTTGAAAAATTAGCTCCCGAAAAACCGCATAGTCAATATAAGCATAACGGCTACGAAGATAACGCGGACGCTCACATGAAAAGACAATTAATGGGACGAGAGGTCGTTGTCGCAGTTACTAACGGAAAATTGGATTTTGGAACTTGGGAACAAATTTTTTACGGAGAATATGACGGCAAAAGAAATAAAAGAGTTTTGATAAAAATTATAGGCGAGTAAATATCGTAAAAAATATAAACAAGAGGATTAATTTTAATGAAATTATTTGTAAGCGATTACGATATGACTTTATATATAAACGAACATATAGACGAAAAAGTTTTGGATGCCATAAAAAGCTGGAGAGATAATAAAAATATTTTCGTTATAGCCACAGGAAGAAATAAATTTTCAATATTTGAACAAATAGAAAAATATAATATAGATTTTGATTATCTTATAGCAAACAACGGCGCTTTGATTTTCGATAAAGAAAGAAAAATTATATACAAAGAAACCATAGATGAAAACGAAGCGTATAAAGTGATAAAATATTTATTCGACAAATTCGGCGCTACGGTAGAAATTGCAAACGAAGAGAATATTATATCCGTTCAATCGAAAGAAAAAAACGACATTTTATATTTTGACGCTTTTAATAAAGTTAAAATAATTAATATAGACGAAATAAATTTAGTAAAAAATATAATTCAAATCAACAAAACGAGTAATGATATTGAAAAAATAAAAACGATTGCAAAATCGATTAACGATAATTTTAAAGAAGTCGTAGCTTATGGAAATATAAGAACCGTGGATATAGTCGGAAAAAAAGTTAATAAAGCAAACGGCATAACATTTTTAGAACATGAGTTAAAAGATAAAAATATAGAAAAAATATTTGTAGCGGGAGATTCCAATAACGATATCGATATGATAAAAAAATATGACGGCTATGTTCAAATAAACGCGGGAGAAAATATAAAGAAAATTACGAATAAATATTTTTCTCTTATTTCGGATATAATGAATGAAAATTTATAATTGGAATTTTTATTCTTGATTTTTTATTTTTTTATTCGATGCCTTCTTTAACTTATTGTATTTTTTATTTAAAACTCTAGAAAAGCAATCCAAATTATAATCCGCATATCCTTGTTTTTCTTTCATATAATATGCAAGTCCGCCTACCATAGCAGCGTTGTCGGTAGTATATTTTAATTCTGGCAAATAACATTCTAAATCTTTTGAGTTTCCGAATCTCTCTCTCAAATAACCGTTGCATGCCACTCCGCCCGAAATCGTCACTCTTTTTACGCCTATTTTATTTGCATATTTTAAAGTTTTTATATATAAAGGTTCTATGGCGCTTATTTGAAACGCAGCTGCAATATTTTCATTTGTCGCTTCATATCCTTCTTTTAAATATTTTTTCGTGGAATAAACGCATGCCGTTTTTAATCCGCTATAAGAAAAATTAAATTCGTCAAGTCCGTTAAGAAGTATTAATGGATATTTAATGGCATTTTTATCTCCTTTTTGAGCGAGTTTGTCTATTATAGGTCCGCCGGGATAACCAAGATTTAAAAATTTTGAAACTTTGTCATAAGCTTCTCCTACCGCATCGTCCAAAGTAGTTCCAACCACTTTATATTCTCCATGCGAATAAACTTCCGTTATTATCGTATGCCCGCCGGATACCACTAAAGCTATATATGGAAATTCTATATCGTTTGTAAGATGTGGCGAATAAATATGTGCAGCTATATGGTCCAAAGCTATTAAAGGTTTTTGCATTGCAAACGCCAATCCTTTAGCCGTTCCGACTCCGACTAAAAGAGAGCCTAAAAGCCCCGGTCTATTCGTTACGGCGAATAGTTCTATATCATTTAATTTTAAACTAGCGTCTTTTAAAGCTTTATCTACGACATATATTATAGCTTCTATATGTTTTCTTGCCGCAATTTCGGGAACGATTCCTTGAAATTCTTTGTGAGCATCTATCGAAGAACTTAAAACTGACGACAAAACTTTATTTCCGTTTTCCACTATCGCAACTGAAGTATCGTCGCATGAAGTATCTATAGCCAATATTTTCATTTGTTTATTTCCGCATATAAAAATTAAGGTATTATCAAAAATCTTGTGCTTGAAAGTATTATACTCAAACATAAACATATTAAAGCGATTATTACAAACGGTTTATACAACTCTTTATATTGAATCAAATCGTCGCTTATCATAGGTTTCTTTTCTATTCTGTCTATGGTGTTATATACATTTTCAAGCGCCGCTCCCGTTTTGGCGTTGAAATATTTTCCTCCCGTTGCAGATGCGATATTTATTAAAGCCTTTTCATTTAAAGTAAAATCTGCCCTTACTCTTCTTCTGCCATAGTCGGGGTCATCGTATGTAACCCAAGCGCTGCTGCCCGCCGCATCTCCTATTCCTATAGTATATATTTTTATGTTGAAATTTGACGCTATCTCAGAAGCGAGTCTCGGGTCAATCTCACCCGAATTATTTTCTCCGTCCGTAAGAAGTATAATAATTTTTTCGTTGTCGCTTTTAATGTTTCTTAACATATCTACCGCCGTAGCTATTCCTAGTCCGATTGATGTAGAACCTTCTTCGTCAATTTCTATTTTTTTTATTTCGTTTTCCAAAGCCGTATAATCGAAAGTAGCGGGAAGTAAAACGGAAGCCCTTAATGCAAAAGCTACCAAACTTATTTTATCAAAATTTCTTTTCTTTATAAAATCAATCATGGTTTTTTTTGAAGCCTCGAGTCTCGTAGGTGTCATATCTTCCGCCATCATAGAGGGCGAAACATCGACTACTAAAGAAATATATATTCCCTCTCCGTTTATATCTGATAAATGTTCTGTTTTAACAGGTCTTGCCAAAGCTATGACTAACATAGAAAAAGCGATTATTATAAGAGCGAAAGGAATATCTTTGACATAATATCTAGATTTTAAAACTTTAGACATACTTACTCTCGGATGTTTAACCGAATAAGAATGGTTTTTTCTCGTTTTGATATATAAGAATATTATAATCGGAATTACAAAAAGTATAAATAAAAATTGTGGATTTACAAATATCATTTAAGAATCCGCTTTATATAAAAACCCTATAACTAATACTATAATTCCAACCAACATAGTAAAAGGAGCCAAGAAGCCCATAAAACCTTCGGGACTGTCTCCAACCATATATATAAAAAGAAAACTTACGGCAAATATGACAAGTCCTATCGCAAGAATGAGGGAGTTCTTTTTAGAAATTTTATCATGATTATTTATCATATTTTTTAATTTTTATAACTATTTATTTTTAATTTATATTTTTATATTTAATTTGCTCGGAGCCGGAATCGAACCGGCACGGTCGCAAGGACCAGCAGATTTTAAATCTGCTATGTCTACCAATTCCATCATCCGAGCTTAATTAATCAAAAAATTATATCATAGTTTATAAAAAAAGCAAATTTTATTTTATATCAATTCTACTACATCGCTATCAATGAAGGAATAAATCTATTCTAAA
>CAZUEE010000167.1:0-3825 GCA_964619175.1 uncultured Brachyspira sp.
TAATTAAACCTTGATAAAACTTTATTTTATTGTTATATTTTATTTACAATTACTTTTTAAGTTAATTTTAAAATTTTGATAAAGTTGATAAAGGAGAATATAACATGTCAAATATAGCTTTCTTATTTCCAGGGCAAGGTTCGCAAACGGTAGGTATGGGGAAATCTTTATACGATAATATTGCCGAATCAAAAGAGATATTCGATAAAGCTTCCGATATTTTAAGCGACATAGATATCAAGGCTTTATGTTTCGAGGGGACGGAAGAAGATTTAAAAAAAACAGAAAACACTCAACCGGCGTTGGTGACCGTTGGGATTGCTATTTATAAAGCTTTACAATCTAGAAATATAAATGGTAAATATTTTGCGGGACATAGTTTGGGCGAAATTACGGCTTTATGCGCCGCAGATTATATATCTTTCGAGGATGCCGTGAAAGTAGCTCGAACGAGAGGACTACTTATGGCGAAAGCTGGCACAGACGCTCCTTACGGAATGGCTGCCGTTTTGGGATTAAATTACGAGGATGTAGTTAAATGTATGCCCGAAAATAAAGATGTTGTAGCGGCTAATTATAATTTGAAAGACCAAATCGTTATATCGGGTTTGTCGAAAGCGATTGAAGAAATTACTCCAAAACTTCAAGAGGCGGGAGCAAAAAGAGTTATGCCACTTAAAGTATCTGGGGCTTTTCATTCTCCTTTTATGAAACCTGCCGCCGACAGTTTAAAAGAATTTTTAGAAAATATAAAATTTAAAGATTCTGACAATAAAGTGTTTTCAAATGTCACGGCTGAAATTCATTCGTTTGATTTAATAAAAGAAAATCTATATAAACAAATGTTTTCTACGGTTAGATGGTTTGACAGTATGATTAATATGCAAAAATTGGGAATAAATAAAATATACGAATGCGGACCGAGTAAAGTATTGACGGGTATGACTAAAAAAATCGCATCGGATATTGAAGCTATTTCCGTATTCGATATGGATTCTTTAAATGCTATATAAATTAAAAGTTTAAAATCAAATAATTATAATATTTGAATGTAAAATATTTTTAAAAATAGAATTTTAAAAATATGAAAAACGACAAAATAAAAGAGAGAGAATTAAATCTCCCTCTTTATTATAACGCTTTATCAAAAATTAAAATTTGACGATTATCAACTATTAGATTTTTCCTACTAAATCGATTCCCGGTTTTAAAGTTTTTGCGCCCGGTTTCCATTTTGCAGGACAAACTTCTCCGCTATGTTCAGCCACATATTGAGCCGCTTGAACTTTACGCAATAATTCAACGGCGCTTCTTCCTATTCCCATATCATGAATTTCGCAAGCTTTAATTTCGCCTTGAGGATTAACCACAAAACTTCCTCTCAAAGCCTGTCCCGTTTCTTCAACCAACACTCCAAAGAATCTTGCAAGAACTCCTGTCGTGTCGCCAAGCATAGGATATTTGATTTGTTTAATCGTATCCGAAGCGTCCGCCCAAGCTTTGTGAACGAAATGAGAATCTTCTGAAACAGAATAAACTTCACAGTTAATCTTTTTAAACTCGTCGTAAGTTTCTGCCAAATCTCCCAATTCGGTAGGACATACGAAAGTGAAGTCTGCGGGATAGAAGAAGAATACTCCCCATTTTCCCAATACATCGCTTGTTGAAACTTCTTTAAAGTCTCCATCTTGATAAGCCTGAACTTTAAAATCGATAAGTTTTTGATTTATTATTGAACTCATTTTTAACTCCTTTGTCGTTATTTCTTGTTTGTTCTATCTAACAATTATATAATAAATAATAAATTTTGTCAAGTAAAAAAATATACAAATTGAGAAAAATTACTAAAAAAATTATTATTCTATAATTCTATTATTTCATAAATTAAAATATTCGCTTATTACTTCTTTCAAACCGTTTTTATCGAGTTTATACAGTTCGAGTAATTTATCTCTTGTGGCGACTTCAAAAAATTTATTTGGTAATGCATGAATTTTGACGGGTTTATATATTTCATTATCCGACATAATTTCCAAAATTGCGCTTCCGATTGAGCATGTTTTTATGCTTTCTTCTACAATTAAAACTTTATCCGAATCATTTATAAAATCTATTATAGTTTTTTCATCAAGCGGTTTTAAAGAACATAAATTTAAAATCGAAACATCAAAATTAATTTCGTTTACGGCGTTAGCGATATCGATTAATGTCTGTCCATAGCTTATTATACAATTTTTAGAAGATGCGCTTTTTCTCACAATATGAGCCTTGCCAATTTCAAAATTATTAGGGATAATATTTTCTTTATTTTCTTCGTTGCTTCTTACAGTCGATTTATTATATCTTATAACCGTAGGACCTTTATATTCTACAGCTTTTTTAACCATAGCCTTAAAATCTTCTTCAAAAACGGGAGACATTATCACGATATTGGGAATTATTCTTAAAAAAGAAATATCGAATACTCCTTGATGCGTGTCTCCGTCTTCTGGCACAAGTCCCGCTCTATCTATCATAAATTTAACATTAGCGTTCATTATACAAGCGTCATGAATAATTTGGTCGTATCCTCTTTGCAAAAAAGTGGAATATAAACACACGAAAGGAATAAGTCCGCTTTCCGCAAGCCCGACGGCAAAAGTTATAGAATGTTGTTCTGCTATTCCCACATCAAAAAATCTGTCTTTAAAAATTTTCGCATATTCGCTTAATCCCGTTCCAGATTCCATAGCCGCCGTTATCGCTACAATATTTTTATTTTCTTTAGCCAAATCGATTATGCATTCTCCCGCAAGATTAGAAAAAGTTTTTCCTGAATTTTTGGATTTTAATTCTCCCGTTTCAATATTAAAAGGAGCTATTCCATGAAATTTTGCGGGATTTTTTTCGGCTATATCGTATCCTTTGCCTTTAACCGTATTAACTTGAATTATTCTCGGACCTTTTATTAATTTTGCCCTTTCAAAAGTTGAAATTAATTCTTCGTAATTATGCCCGTTTACGGGACCGAAATATTTAAATCCCAATTCTCTGAAAGCGATTCCCGGCGCAACGAAACTTCTAATAGCGCCCTTTCCTCTGTCTATTATCTCGTTTGCAATATCTCCGAAAGGCAAAGTCGAAACCAAATCTTTAACTTTGTAAGAAGCCTCTTGAATTAAAACATCGTTTAATGTGGCGTTAAGAAATTTTGAAATAGCGCCTATATTTTTGCCTATGGACATTTCATTGTTATTTAAAACTATAATCATATCGGTATTTGTATGAGCGATATTATTCATAGCCTCGAGAGCCATTCCTCCCGTCATAGCGCCGTCTCCAATTATCGCTATAACCTCTCCGCTATCTCCAGAAATATCTCTAGCCTTTGCAAGTCCGTAAGCGAACGAAAGCGAAGTTGATGCATGACCTGTCTCTTCTATATCATGTTCGGATTCGCATCTTTTTGGGAAACCCGAAATTCCGCCATAAGTTCTTAAGGTGTGAAATTTATCTTTTCTTCCCGTTAAAATTTTATGAGTATAAGTTTGATGACCGACATCGAATATAAAAGCGTCTTTTGGCGAATCGAATAAATAATGAAGAATTATTGTTAAATCTACTACTCCCAAATTGCTACCCAAATGTCCGCCCGTATTAGACACGGTTTTTATTATAAACTCTCTTATTTCGGAAGCGAGCAACGGAAGTTCTTCTTTTTTTAATTTTTTCAAATCCAAAGGACTATTTATATTTTCTATATACATATTTTCACCAATTTCTGAATATTATAACCGTAAAATATTTTATTTCAATGTTTAATATAAATAAAATTTTATTTTGTAT
>CAZUEE010000168.1:0-3773 GCA_964619175.1 uncultured Brachyspira sp.
TTAGCAAACGCACAGCTTTTTTATATAAAATAATTTTCTTGCTACAAACTATTTAGCCTCTTCTAAATGCCAATCCAAAGGCTTAGCAGCGAAAAATTTGTAATTGAATCCACCATCAAAGCCAAATGCATAAGCATGGTTAACTCGAACATTCAACTTCTCATTTTGCCAACCGTATTGACTCGTGCCCATATATGAACTAGGGTTTTTACCTATGAAATATTCTGGGTTTCGTCTGTAGTTTCTGTCTATCGTGCTGTAATATTCATCTACACCAAATTGGTCATGGTTGCGGTCGTTACGACCTAAATTTATGAGTATAACTGACAAATCGCCTTCACTCCAACGATGTATGCCTCGCATAAATTCGTTAAGGTTATCATTATTGTAATGCGTATAACCTTTCTGTCCTTGCGTGTTAGGAGTACTATGGTTCAATACCCATTGATAGAGTCCGCCGATAGTCCAGCGTCCAGGGTAGTTACCGAGGCTATACTTAATTACCACGCCGGCGATAAACTTCTTTAATTTCACTTTGTGAGCATATTTGCCCGCATGAACTATATCGAAGTTCTTATCGAAATAGTAATAGTTGAGAGAGTCCGTGTAATGCACTATCTTGTCATACGGATAGGCTTGACTATGATTGTCTCCATCTCTTATAAACCATCTTCTACCTTGTCCCTTGCCATCTCCGTTAGATATCATAAGTTTCCAAAGCTCTGTGATAGTGTTAGTATCTTGATAACTTATTCTTTTAATATAGCCGTTTTCATTGTCCCACTTGGTAAACGGAGCATAAACATTCAAATAAGTATTCGCTTCGTAAGTAGGCTGTGGAGTAGGGGTTGGTGTCGGCGTAGGAGTAGGAGTAGGTGTTGGTTCAGGGTCCGGCGTAGGTTCAGGGTATACAATCGGTTCATCAGGATTTATTGAATCTAGCCAAAGATATGTTATATCTGATTGATTTTCATTAAACCAAATTAACATTTGATTAGGTTCTCTAAATTCAACGTATCCTTTACCGCCATTGTTACCACCAAAAATAAATGTATTTAAGTTATGTGTAGGTCGGTATGTGCGACTGCCGAAACTATAAAGAACATCATTAAATTTAAAACGCGTATTTATAATATTTCCACCCAAATCTTCTACATATATTTTAACCGTATGTTTATCATTGGTAAAAGTAAAACCGTGGAACTGATAAGAACCTTTATTTGTATCTATTACAAATGTTTCCCCTGTTGGTCCTGGTTTTGGCGCAATAGGTCCCGTAGCTTCTTGTGGTGGGACTTCCGTGAAAGAACTTTCAATATTAGGGTCGGTAGAAGCTCTTTCCGAACAGGAAGTAAATCCTGCAATGGTAAAAATTGCTATTAATAGAATAATAGCAATATGCTGCGCTACGCTGCATGAGAATTTTTCTAGTTTCATAAAAAACTCCTTTCGCAAGGTTTCTCATTCCTCGCTAATTTTATTATAAGATTTTACCTTATGTAATAAGTATAATTAATTATTTAGCAATTGTCAACTATTTTCTTGTAAATTTTCGAATTTTTTTAATTTTTTTTAAATATTTTATTCTATGTTTTTATATTAAAATAAAACGATAAAGTTAACATATTTTTTATTAAGTTGACATAATTTATAAAATTTTCCTGTCATTGAAAGCGTTAGCGAAACAATTTCGTTTTCATGCAGCTTCACTTAATAAATCCTAACTATTTGACCTCGCTATATTTAAAATTCAAACAAACTCTTTTCAAAATCTTTCACATAATATTTTACGATTTTTCTGCCTTTTACGATTATTTCATGTCCTTCTTTTTCAAGCAGATTTTTTTGAAGCCCTATAGCTTCTGGATATTTCATGTTTAGCTCTCCATCTGATTTTAAAGTCCGCCAAAAAGGAGTGAGGTTTTCGTTTCTTTGATAACTCGCCTGCGCTGCTATAATCACAAAAATTCCAGCGGTCAAAGGGTCGGTAAAATCCGCGCCATGTTTTTTTGCAAGATATTCTCTCATCAAACTTACGGTTATAAGTTTTCCTTTGGGAACTTTTTTCATAAGCTCATCATAATAAACAGGTGGCGCCAAAAACATTTTACTCCCGCCATATTTTTTGATGCTTTTTGCATCGCTTATTATTTGAATTTTTGGCATATTTTTACTGTTTTTCAACATTCTATTAAAATCTTTTTTGTTCTCATTTGACATTTTTTCCTCCGTTTTACAAAAACTCTATTTTTGACTATTTTATTGTTAATAACTTTTTGCAAATCTGCTAATTTTGGTTTACACAAATTTGATATTTTGCCGCAGATAACCTGCGCCATTTATTTAGACTTCACTCATAATATTTGTAGAATATCTAAAATTTTATCTCGCCAATTAAAAAATGTCAATACTTTTTGTAAACAACATCTTAATTAAATTAAAATATTAAAAATCTATTTAAAATAAATTTTAAAAAATTTAAAAAATAAAAAGAGAGACTAAAAAAGTCTCTCCGTATTTTACAAAAATATGATATAAAAATTATTTACTATTTTATCGTTATTTATCTTGCAAAACTTTTATTCCGGGCAATTCTATTCCTTCTAAAAATTCTAAAGAAGCGCCGCCTCCGGTCGATATATGAGTCATTTTATCAGCAACTCCCGATTTATTAACCGCAGAAACGCTGTCGCCTCCTCCTATTATACTAACCGCTCCAGAATCCGCTATAAATTTCGCCGTCTCGAAAGTTCCTTTTGCAAAATTTGACATTTCGAATACTCCCAAAGGTCCGTTCCAAACTACAGTTTTTGCATTTTTAAGTATGCCTTCAAGTTCTTTAAGGGTTTTCTCTCCCACATCCATTCCCATCCATCCTTGCGGTATAGAATTACTGTCTACGGTTTTTTTATTGGCGTCATTGTCGAATTTATCGGCTATCACATTATCTACGGGCAAATATAGAGTTTTATTCGATTCTTTCGCCTTATCCATAATATCTTTAGCCGTTTGTATATAATCGTCTTCGCATAAAGAATCGCCTATTTCATAACCTTTGGCTTTAAGGAAAGTGTAAGCCATTCCTCCGACTACTATTAGAGTATCCACTTTATTAAGCAAATTTTTAAGGACCGAAATTTTACTTGAAACTTTCGCTCCTCCGATAATCGCTACAAAAGGTCTTTTCGGGTCGGAAACTGCATCGCCCAAATATTGAATTTCTTTTTCCATTAGGAAACCCGCCACTGCTGGCATACTCGGTTTTGCAGACACGATTCCCGCTGTAGATGCATGGGCTCTATGCGCCGTTCCGAAAGCGTCATTAACATAAACATCTGCCAAATCGGAAAGTTGTTTTGAAAAGTTAGGGTCGTTTTTTTCTTCTTCGGCATGATAGCGAAGATTTTCTAAAAGAAGAACATCGCCTGCATTTAAAGAAGAAGCGGATTTTTTCACCTCATCTCCTATGCAATCGGCGGCAAAAATAACTTTATTATTCGGAAGTTTTGTTTTCAAATAATCGTAAACGGGCTTTAGAGAATATTTTGGATTAGCCTCACCTTTAGGTCTTCCTAAATGACTCATAAGTATTAGAGAAGCACCTTGAGAGAGTATATATTCTATCGTAGGCATAGCGGCATCGACTCTCGTAGTATCGGTTATTTTAGAGTTTGTTTCTTTATCGAGAGGAACATTAAAATCTACTCTCATTATTACTCTTTTGCCTTTAATGTCTATATCTTTTACGGTTTTTTTCATTTGTTTATCCTTTT
>CAZUEE010000169.1:0-3721 GCA_964619175.1 uncultured Brachyspira sp.
AAAATATTCTATGATAATTTATTTATTATGTCAAAGGTTAATAAATAGATTTGGAAATATATTCTATTTTCTTTATTATTATTTTTATAATTAAAAACAAATTAAAATATTAAATTAAAGTATTATTAAAGAGAAATCAAAGGCAAATTGTTAAGAATATTCTTCATCATAATTTCAACTCTCGGCATATGTTCCGCTATAGTCAAACCTACGATTTCTTTTTCGTTTGCGATATCGTTTATAACTCTAACGACTTCTTTTATTTTCATTCCGTTTTCAACAACTCCTACCGCCGCTATTATCTCTTTAGGGTCTAAAACATCCAAATCGAAATGAACTACTACTTTTGAAGCGCCGCATTTATTAAGCCATTCAATTATTAAATCGCTGTTTGTGGCAACTTCTTTCGGAGTCAAATATTTTATTTTGTATTCTTCCTGCCTCAATTTTATCTCTTCTCTCTCCCAATCTCTAATTCCAATCATAAGAATTTTTGAAGCGTCAAATTTGCTCGGGAAATCGGAAATCATTTTTTTATCTCCTTTTCCCATTAAAGCCGTGACAGCCATCGCATGATATCCCGCGTAGGCTTCGTTTGGCAAAGTAATGTCGGGATGAGCATCAATCCATATAAGAGCCACATCCTCGTTATATTTTTTATTAAGATAGGTAAAAGGAATCACGCTTACCGAACATTCTCCGCCAAAAACTATTATCTTATTGGGATTATTTTTTTCGATTATATTTAAAGCCGCTTTATTTTGTTCGACAATAAAATCGTAATCCATGATTCCGTTTTTAATCTCTCTTTTGCTTATATCCGTAGAAATCGGAACTTCAAAAGTTTTATGCGATTCGTTTTTAGGAGAAAGCGCTTCGAGTAATAAAGCGCCCAAATAATAACCTCTAGACGAATCTTCTACGGAAAGTTCCGGTATCAAACGAGATATTATTCCGCCCTGCCATTGAGGATAAATTAGTCTTATGGTTTTTTGCATAAGAATCTCCTTAAATAAAAACGAAAAATAAAAATTTGATTAAATTACAAATAATTATAAATCATTATAAATGAGATAAATATTCCGTAACTTTTATAGCTGCTATAGCTCCTTCTCCCACAGCGTTTGCAACTTGTCTAACGGGTTTTGATACGGAATCTCCGCATGCGAATACGCCTTCTATATTTGTAGACATAGTAGCCAAATCTACTTTTATGAGTCCCGCTTCCGTCATATCGAGTCCCGTGTCTTTTAAGAAGTCGGTAGCTGGTTGTTGCCCTACGAATAAGAATAATCCGTCAACCGTTTGTTCATGAATTTTATTATCCAAAACATTTTTTATCTTTACGCTCGAAACTCTTTTGTCGCCGCAAATTTCTTCTATAACGGAATCTAAAACATATTCTACTTTTCCCGTGTCGGTTAAATGTTTAACATTTATGGCATCCGCTCTGAATTCTTTTCTTCTGTGAATCAAATATATTTTATTTACAAATCTAGTTAAAAAATAAGATTCGTCAAAAGCGCTGTTTCCTCCGCCCACAACGGCTACGGTTTTATTTTTATAAAAAGCTCCATCACAAGTGGCGCAATACGAAACGCCTCTTCCAGAAAATTTTTCCTCGCCTTCTGCTCCCAATTTTCTAGGAAAACCTCCCATAGCAAGTATTATACTTTTTGTTTTATAAGATTTTCCATCCGCAGTTAATAAAGTTTTTACTTTGTCGTTAATATTTTCAACTTTTACAATTTCGTCATATTCTATAGGATTTTTAGAAAATTTTTCGGCATGTTTTTGCATTCTGTCGACAAGCTCGAACGAACCTATCTCTTCTGGAAATCCCAAATAATTTTCAATTGTGTCGGTATTCATTATCTGTCCGCCCGCGCCTCTTTTTTCTACGAGTAAAGAATTGGTTAACGCTCTTCCCAAATATAACATAGCAGAAAGTCCGGCAGGTCCTCCGCCGATTATAATAGAATCATATATATTATTAGACATAATTTAATCTCCTTTACTTTAATTTTTTTATTTTTTTAATTTTAATATGTCTTTATTATATAGCATTAAATGTAAACAGTCAAATATTTGTTTTGTTGATAAAACTTTTTTAATGATTTTTATTAGAACTTTTTGAAATGTTTATTTATATATGCTATTATTTCGCTTGCATTTGCTATTTCTCTAGAAGAATTGCCCACCCTTATAAAGAATTTTTCTTCTTTTGCGCCTTGTTTGTTTGTTATTTTCGTATATATAGGTTTATTGCTCTTATTAATATAAACTATACATATATCTTTTCCCTCTTCTTCAAGAAAATTTATTCTTATAGATTCTGCAGAAAAAGAATTTCCATAATATGTTTCTATAAGAGTTCTTAAATGAAGTTCGAAAAAATCTTTATTTCCTTGTTTTAAAGTGGAATAATCGTTTTGCAAACCGTTAATTTCACCGTTATCGGATATTCCTATAAATAATCTTCCGCCTTCTGCATTCGCAAAAGCGGCTATAGATTTCATTACAGTTTCTTCCAAAGATTTGTTTATTTTCTCGGTGTAATTATCGTATCTCAAAGTAGATTTGAATTCCACCATCGTGTTTTCGCCTTCTTTTACAATTTTCTTTATATCTACATGATTTACGATTAACTCCTCTACTATTTTTATATAATGAGTTGCAAGAGCGATTACGATTACTATAACTATAACAATAAAGAAAATTAATATTAAAATCGCCGGGATTTGTATTCTTCTTATAAGAGCTTTTTCAGGTATTATGATTCCTATTTGATTCGTATTGTTTGCAACAGTAAAAAATCCTTTATATCCCCAATAATTTTTATTATTATAAGAAATTTTTAATATATCTTCTTCCGTTTCTAAAAATCTTTCGGTTAAAATATCCGCTATTTCTATATAATCGGTAGCCTCTTCATTGGTTGTGGATTCGGATATAGGAAAAGTTATTTTGCTGTTTCCCGTTTCCAAATAAGCGTATATGTCTTTAATGTCGTTTATATCTATTTCTTTTAAATTAATATCGAATAATGAATTAAATTCGAAGGCTATATCGTCGCTTGCAATATAAAGCAAATGAATATAAGGCATATTGTCTCTAACATAAAAAGAATCGATACTAATCTGCTCGAAAGGTATAAGCGGATATTTGTTCTCTTCGTTATTCGTAACTATATTCCCCACAACTTTATAAACGCTTCCCTCTTTCGTTATGGACATATAACTATTTCCAAATCGCATAGCGGCGTTTTCAATAAAGCTATGTCTCGGGAAAAAATTCGTAATTAAAGCTTTATACACATCGGGAGCTTGTTCTATAGTATCTAATATTGGAGTCATTTGCATAGAAAAATAATAAGTGGGATAATAAATCTTCGAATATTCTTCGACAACTCCGTTTTTTACATCTTGAAATAAAGATTTAAAAAGAAATTTCACGGGCATTGGGCTTCTGATTTGAAAATATACCAAAACCAATATGGCTATGAATAATATCGCTATAATCACATCTCTTAATATTTTATTTCTTAATTCGGATTTTGAGAGAAATCTTCCAGATATATTTTTCATACCATATCCATTGCCTTAAATATTAGTAATTTTTTTTGTAATAATATCATAGTATATAATATATATCAACCTTGATATATAAACCTTAAAATATAAAAATAGTTAAAGATTGTATTTAAATATTTGATTATTCA
>CAZUEE010000170.1:0-3604 GCA_964619175.1 uncultured Brachyspira sp.
GAATCGGTTAATTATTACCGCTTTTAACCGCTTGCGAAGAAGGTTTATTGTTTGACAGAATTTTTTCTGCCATACCTTCGGGAATTAAAAATTTAGATACTAAATCGAACAGAAAACTATGGGCGGCAATTTTATCGCTTAAAAAACTTTATCCTTTTAAGGATAAATGGAATAACGAAACATTAAAAAAAATAATATCTCTTATGAGCGAACATGAAAATAATATAGATTTAGAACATATAGGATTTCCAAAAAAATGGAACTAATAATTAGAAGTTTAATTAAAAAAATAGTCAAGTAAATTAAAAAAATATTCTACCAAACATTAACTTTACAAAATTTATTCGTTAATTCATAAACTTAACAAAAAAATCGGAATTTTTTTAAAAAAATTTTATTTAAACTCTTGACAAAAAATATTTTTTCGATTATTTTATAAGCATAACAGTTAATTAGGTGAATTATGATGAGTTTAAATTTGATTTTACATGACGCGAGACGCGAGACGCGAGACGCGAGACCAAAGTAATTTAAACTTTTCACTTTTCCATTTTTTACTTACGACACATTATGTTTACTCTTTAAACACTTTATTAAAAGACGGTTTTTTAAAAAATATTTTATTAAATTGGGTTTGTCGTTTAATAAAATATTTTAATTTCTTAAATTCTACAAAATTTTTCAAATCGGTAATTAGCCTTTTTCTTTATAAGGCTTTTTATAAAAAATTTAACTTTTGGAGGCATAATCATGCAAAGAAAATTAAAAAAATATTTATTAATAGTTTTATCCGTTATTGTAGTTTTAACGGGAATTGTGGTTTGGGGTTGTAAAAATCCTAACGGACCGGGAGTAGACTGGAACTTAAGAAATTGGTATATGATGTCTTATTATGCTTCGGGACCGGGACTATCGGACATGGAATTGTCTTACAATTCAAACGGTCAAATTACTAATATAATTAATCCTACTAATTGGTTTGGTGCTAACAAAACACTTTTTAAAGGTTCAAATAATAATCATTATAGAATACCGGCAATTATTACTTGGACAAACGGCGATATTTTAGCATTTGCCGACAAAAGATATAATAGCGCGGGCGATTTGCCTAACAGAATAGAAGTTATGGTTAAAATAAGCACCAATAACGGCACTAATTGGTGTGAAGAAAAAAGAATAACTCCCGTAAGTAGCACAACAGACGACGGACATGGAGATACGGCTGTAGTATTAGATAGAAAAACGGGAGATATTTTGGCTTTTGTGGCTCATGGACAAGGATTTATAGCCTCCACTCCCCAAGACCCGATTAGAATCAGAGTAATTAGAAGTAAAGACGGAGGCAAAACTTGGGCAACTCCGGTAGATATAACCTCGCAAATATACGGAGCGGGCTGCAGCGACTATACGAGGAGAAATTGGCATGCGGCTTTTGTATCTTCCGGAAATGGGCTTCAATTAAGAAACGGCAGAATAATGTTTGTAATTAATGTCCGCGAAACGGAAGCAAAAACCGGTCAATCGTTTAGAAATTATGTTATGTATTCTGACGATGGAGGTTATAAATGGAAAGTATCGAGAGGATGTCCTAAAAATCATCAGGGAGGAAACGAGGCTAAAATCGTAGAATTAAATCAAGAAGGACATTTACTCATGAATATTCGCCCAAACGGTCCCGAATGGAATAGATTATTGTCGCGTTCTTACGATTACGGGGAAACTTGGACCGATGCAAAAGTTCAATCGGATTTACCTTCTTCAGGCTCTAACGGAGATATGATTTATTATACTTCCACTAAAAACGGATACGATAGAAATAGAATAATTACTTTAGTAGATTCGCGAGCTTGGGGCGCTGGAACAGATGGTCATAAAGGTCCCGGAATTCCAGTGTTTTACATAAGCTATGACGAAGGACAAACTTGGACTAAAAAACGAACACTTTGGTCTGATAATGCAGGATATTCTTCTTTGACTATCTGTAAAGACGGAAGTATAGGAATATTAGCCGAATTAACTCAATCTTGGAACGGTCCTATTTGGTTTTTAAGAGCGAGTGTAGAATGGTGTGATGGAACTTGCGCTCCGTCCTTAAAAACAGCATCATCCAACAGTAAAAAATAAAGAATTTTTTGGGGTAACAATGAGAGTTAAATTCTATCATTAAATAATTCTTTTCTTTTGTGTTCGCAATGGCTAATATTTTTGTCATTGCGGACATTTTGAAAAACGAGGTAATGTAAATATATGAATGGATATGGATATGAGAAATATAAACTTAAAAAATATAATATCGGTTTTTGTAATCTTAATCTTATTGTCGTATAGATTAAATGGATTTTATGGAGACGGTGGTGGAAGAAGTTTTATAGACTTCCTAATGGATAAAGACCAATTAAGAGCGCAAACCGACAAAATCGGAGTTTCTTTTGGGATAAAAAACGACACAGTTCAGAATTCGGAAATGTTAAGATTTACTATAGGATTTAACGGAAAAACTTCGGGCATACTGTTGGATAATTGGACTAACGATTATAACGAATCGCCAAAATTAACGACTTATTTAAGACCTGCGGTGACTATTGGATTGGGTTATAAAATGCATTTGTTAAATTTTGCATTTGGTTATCAGTTTAGATTTATAGATAAAACTTATTTGGTTCATACCCCGATGCTTGCCTTTACTTGTTTGAACGATACCATACGATTTAATTTTCCTTTGGCTATAGGAATCGGTAATGGGAGCGCTACGAATACTTGGGGTTTATCTACAGCGATAGAGGCTAGATATTATCCTAAAACTATTCTCGACCAAATTCGTTTGTATATTTTTTACGGTTATGCGAGAATGTCATACGCTAGTTATGTTAAAACCGAAGAAAATATGCAAGTCGACCCTAACGACAATAAGGTTTATAAGGCGCAATCTTCGGTTGGTTTCGATTTGAGATTATATTTTAGATTTTTAAAAGACAGCGTAAAAACGAATTTGAGAGGTGAGGCTATACAATTTTCTATAGAACCTTATTTGAGGACGGTATATAGTATGGCTTTAAAGACTCTTGAAAATCAGGGCGGACAACATATAAAATACGGAGGAAATAATTACGATATTACCGCTTACGATTTTGACCCAGGAAGTTTGGGTTTTGTTCACGGGCAGAGTGAAAGATTTTCCGGCGGTTATATTTCGAGTTTGCCAGCCATTCCCAATCCTCAAGGACAAAACACTATTTACGACATTTTTAGAGTCGGAGTCGCTTTGCCGTTGGGATTAAGAGTATACTGCGAAAATTACGGTTTGTATCTCGAGCCTTCTTTGAGTTTGACTTTAATAGACGGTAAAAGTATTTCGATTTCTGGCACTCCTAAAAGCGGTCCGTTTTATACATTAGGTTGGGTGATATATTCGGAAATATATTTTACTCCAATACCAGAACTAGAACTTTATTTGGAACTTCAGGCGGGAGGAGCGACAAGATGGGGAAATTTGGACCCGGCTTATGGCAATGGAACAGCTTTGATTATAAATACTTCGGCGGGGATTATTTGGTATTTCTAATTTTTCTCTCTTATATATATGTTCGAATATATAGGGCTCTCT
>CAZUEE010000171.1:0-3587 GCA_964619175.1 uncultured Brachyspira sp.
CTACGGTAGCGGTATCCTGACTTGTAAGCACAGCTTTGCCGGTACCATACATAATGACGGCACTCTGTGAAGTCATCTGATAGCCAGACCGTGAAGGAGCGTCAAAGAAGTTGCCGCTCAGTGAGTCATGCTCCAAGGAATCTCCGCTCACGACAGTCCCTGCAAAAACATAGTCGGCAACCTTGCTGAATGACAGGCAAGAAACGTTGTCCGGAATGTAGACATCGTGGTCACCATAGTATGTGATATAACCGCCAGAGTCAGGGAAGTCGATATATGTTGCGGTGGTGCAGTTGAAGTAAGCCTCATATTCGACAGCCTCTGTCACCTGAACATGAAGAGGATTGTCGGTGATTTCCTGACCTGTGTTCTTGTTTACCCAATGGTCGAAAGTCGTTGTGGCGGGGTCAGTAGGAGTTGCGGTCAGAGTGACAGCATCGCCAAGGTCATTGCACACCTTGTCGATAGACACAGAACCGAGACGGTCGTGGCCTACTGCCAAGCGTGGGGCTACATGCGTGAAAAGCGCATAGTGAGCTGTGTCGGGAGAGAATGGGAAGTTAGCGAGAGCTGTAGCTTGGTCTTCAGCATTCATGGAAGACGTGACGCTTAGGCTTCCAGGGTTGTTTGTTGTCTGTATCACATCACTGAAAACGAAGTTGCCGTCAGCATCTCTTGTGGCTCCAGAGAATCCGGCGAATATCCATCCGTCGGCAGGTGCGGCAGTAGCTGTGTAGGTCATTGGGGTGAAAGAGCCAGTGTACTGTATGTTTATGGTCTCTTCGCTTGGCTGAGTGAAGTCACCCATATACATGTCATTGTCAGCCGGCAGTGCGGTAGCTGTAGAATAGAGTTCTGCGTAGACCTTGCCTGCTCCTGTCGGGTACGGAGTCAGTGTAGCCCAAAAATCCCAAAAGCCGTTTCCGCCGGCAAAAGCGTTAGAGCTTGCAGTAAGGCACAAGACAAGCATCAGAAGCTTGCAGCACCTTTTGATTGTGTAGTTCTTTTTCATGTTGAATCCTTTCTTTGTGATATATATAATTGTGTCGTTATTCTATATATAAATAAGGTGTACAGTTATTTCTGTAGGTCCCTGACATATCTCACATTGAGCATATACTGCGTTGTGTTCATGCTGATGCGCTGTATCTGCGTGCTTCCTACATAGAATTTTCTGACGAAATAGAAGTTCTCTCCTGTCTCGGTGTCAGGTGTCGAACTCCAATAGTAGGCATAGATAGACAACCAGTTGAATCCGCTGTTTCCCATTATGGCATTTGTGGTGTAGTATCCTGTGGGCAGAAGGTTAAGGTCGCAAGTGTCACCGCTTACCGTAAGCATTCTTCTTGCTATGTCGCCGCGCCATTCTCTCTTGTTGGCTTCTGACTCGCTCATACCTAACCGTGTCTCAAGGGCTATCCAGTCGGAGTCTGTAGGCAACCGCCATCCTTCGGGACATGCCTTCAAAGCTCCGTCTAAAGAGTATAGCCGTCCGAAAGTCTCCAAATCAGTAAATGGTACGTCATTTCTTTCTTCCATTATCTTGGAGTTGTTTTCATCATTGATATTGTATCTGAAGTTTTGCGCCATCCACTGCTGGTTGCCGTAGCTTACATATTTATACGTGTTACCGTCGCGGCTGTCAGTCCAATAACCTATGGAATCGGCCGGTATCTTAGTCGTGACGATGTCGGTATAGAGTCCTGGCAGGTCATCGCTTCCGCAGGCTCCGAATGTAAGAGCCATGACAGTGATGGAAAAGACTGCTGATATTGTTTTTCTCATTTTCAGTATATTTTTAGAATATGTAACCCAACTGCTCAAGTATCTCTCTTACAATCTGTACCTTTTGCAGTATGATGGTGTTGTCTCCATATTGTTGCCTGATGCTTTCATCAGTGCTTGTAAGAGCCAAGGTGGTGAAAGCGCTAAGGTCTGCACTTTGGGAAGGATAATAGTTCTTGAATTGTGAACCATGGCTTATGAATCCATGAGAGCGGCATATAGAGTCAACTTCAGTTTCTACAGTAGATCCTGTCCATGTGTTGTAATAAGACTGTCCAAAAGCGTAGAAGTCGCTGAACATGCTGCTGTTGTCAGAGGCCAATTTGCTTACGATAACATTTAGATGACGGTTGGCAAGCAGTTGCTTTTGTGCATCGGTGTGCAGATATTGCAAATTGTTACATGCCAATCCTATGCACCGTTGACCGGTAACGGCAAATGGACGGGAAATATTTCCAGAAGTACTGTTCCGGTTACGGCTGGTAATCACCTTGGCTATCATCCATGAGAATGGCATCAGACCTTTATTGAAATGTGGCAGGATGAATTTTTTCATATAGTCAACAACTTCCTTGCAATCCTTATAGTCTGTGAAATAAGTGTAGGTATATATGGTAGAAGTACTTGAAGTTTGTCCTACGCTGTAGCCTATGTCAACGGTCTCTGTGAAATAGCGGCTTATGTTGAGATAGTCCTTGCCGGTAAAATAGTTTTGCAGGGTGTCGTTGAAAAGCAGGTATGAGCCAGTATCCTCATAGAACTGTCTTCTGAGTATGGATATGCTGTCAGTGGCAGTGTCAGAGGGCATGAAGAATACTGTAGGGTCGTGATAGTCGAGCTCTACTCCTCCATCGTCATTGCTGCAACTGACCGTCAGTACAGCCGTTGCAAGCGCAGCTATAAAATATAAGGCGTATTTTCTCATTTGTCAATAATCTTATTTTGATGTATTCTTCTGTTAGTTCGGCGTTTCCACTTCCTCGAAACTGCGCTCCTCGTTGCCGTTGTTGCGCATTCCGACATTAAACTCTATCACCTCCTGTGGAATTGGCAGAGTCCATGAGGCATCGTCTTCTTGTAGTGTATACTTGTGGGTCGTGACAGTTGTAGCAGAATTGCGTTCTGTATAATAAGTATACGTATGCGAAATCGATTTCTTGGTAGGATGCACAGTGCATACACGGTATCTGCGGAGGTCGAACCACCTGTGGGCTTCACCTACGAATTCTCGCCTGCGCTCGTTGCGAATGTCATCAATAAGGCTGTCGCCGGAAGATGTGATGTTGACATTGGGAGAATTCTTGGCGAACCTGTTGCTCCTAAGCTCGTTGACAGTATTTCGGGCCTCAGTATCATTGCCCATATAGGCCTCGGCTTCGGCATAGTTCATGTATGCCTCACCCGAACGCAGCCAGAAAACAGACGAGATAGGGTACTGTACAGAAGGGTAGGCATATGAGTTCCCGTAGTAATCTTGCGTTGTCGGCGTATATCCTTGGACATAAGGATGTTCCTTTTGCTTGATTATTCCCTGGAATACGTCAAATTTCCAAAACCATTTGGTTTTTCTGAGGTCGTTAGTTGTATAAGAGTTATATAGCTCACTGCTTATGCGCAGAGCTTTCGCAGCGTATGCCATAAAGTGAGGCAGGTCATCGCCGCCCATCGAGAAGATTGTCTCGGGATTGTCCACACGCATGAATTCCGAAGAGCTGTTGCGGAGGTGTTCAAGCGTTGGTTTGAGCTCTATGACGCGTTTGGCATAGCGTGCGGCCAGTTCCCAGTTCTGCATATAGAGATAG
>CAZUEE010000172.1:0-3526 GCA_964619175.1 uncultured Brachyspira sp.
TAAACTTTGCTTAATATTCGTAAGTCAATCTCGTTATATTTATATTTGACTTTTTATAAAATTACATTTATTATACTTTAATTAAATTAAAGTAGATTAAAAATCGTTTTTTAATTAAAATTAATAGGATAAAATAAATATAAAATGGAAAAAATAAAAATAGAAAATGTCGAACTCATATTATCGCATCCCGATAATTTAAATATAAAATGGACGGGACAAAACGATTTGGTAAGACAAATAATGGCTTCTTGGCATACTATATCGGAAGACGATATTCCTTTAAATCCTCGAATAGTCGGAAAGCCCGGAGCGGGTAAAACAACTTTGTCCTATTATGTGGCTAAAGAATTGCTTAAAAGAGAAGTTTATATATTTCAATGCACAGTCGACACTCGCCCCGAAGATTTGATTATAATTCCCGTTATATCGGAAAATAATAAAATAAGCTATCATGCATCGAGTTTGGTTAGCGCGATGATTAAGGGAGAAGTAGCCATACTTGACGAAGGAAACAGAATGAGCGAGAAAACTTGGGCTTCGCTTGCGCCTCTTCTTGACGATAGGCGATATGTGGAAAGCGTTATAGCGGGAATAAAAATAAAAGCGCATCCCGATTTTAGAATCATAGTCACCATGAACGACGATGCGAGCACATTCGAGCTTCCAGAATATATACATTCGAGATTGCAGCCCACTATAGAACTTCCTTTTCCCGATGTTAAAGAAGAATACGATATTTTAAAAATGAATCTTCCGTTTGCAGACGAAGAGATATTAAGAATAACAGTCGGATTTTTGCAGAAATCTCATATAAATAAATCTTCTTTTTCCGTTAGAGACGGAATAAATATGGCAAGATACGCGATGAAATTGTATAAAAGCGGATTTACAAACGAAAAAGACACGGCTTTTTTACTCGCTTTGAAATCGGTTCTTGGAGAAGAAGGAATTAAAATATTGAGCGCTAATAATGACGAGAAATATTAAAATATTGACGGTATTTTTTTTAATATTTTCGATTTTCTTTATAAAAAGCATTAAAGATATTAATTTAAATAATTCGAAAAATTTATTTATCGATTTAAAATCTATTTTAAGTTTGGTTGAAAATAATAAAACGGGAATCGTTTACGACTATTTAAAATATAGAGATAAAGTTTATTGTATAGATTATGACAATTATAATAATAGTTTGAAAGATAAAGATTTTATAAAAGAGTTTTTTCCGAGTATTAAATTTATGAATAAATTTCAATTTTATTTATATTCAAAATTTTTTAAAGAAAAAATGATATGTTATATTAACGATAAAAATTTAACAAAATATATTAAAAAAAATAATATTAAATATTGCAAAGTATTGCTTAATATTAATGAAATAACCGCAAAAGAATATTTAACTTTAAGAAGCGAGGATAACGCGAGAATTTTTTTGTCGATTACGAATAAAGATTATTACGATTCTTATAAATACTCCGTCGTATTGAATAAAAAATATATAGAAGTTTTAGATGGCGACACTATAAAATATAAAAATAAAAGATATAGATTCATAGGTTTGGATGCTCCAGAACTTAAACAGAATTATGGAGAGATTGCAAAAAATTATGTGATAGATTCCATAAATAACGCTAGTAAAGTTTCCATGTTGGTAGCTTCTTACGATTTGTATGATAGAATATTATGTCATATAATCATAGACGGAGAACCTTTGGCGTATTCTATGATTAAAGAAAAATACGCAAAAGAAACCGTAATGAAATACGGAGATAGCAGTTTTCCTACGATAGCTAGCAATATAGTTTATCTGTCTAAATTTCAAGGCAGAAGACCTTTTATAGACCCAGCCGTATTTAGAAAAACTAACAATTAAATTTAACTCGATATAATCGACTATTGATTTTTTTGATTTATAAGTTAAAGTTTAAATTGATAGATATATTTTTTAAGTAAAAATTAATATATTTTATTTAAGGAAACAAAGTGAATAAAATCGAAGATTATAATCAATCAACTTCAAGATACGAATTATACACGCATTTAAGCGAACAGATAGTGGAGGGAAATATAAAAACTTTTTCGGAATTATTCGTCTACGCTTCGAATGTAAGTTTTGAAAAGATAAAAGACCATGAAAATATTTTAAAAAGTTTATTTTCTCTAATTCGTAAAATTAATTGGGGATTTTTCAGCAATTTGGATAAAGAGCTTTACCCGAAATTATGGGAGCAGTTCGTTATAGAAAATCATAAATATAATTTTGCGGGAGATTTGAAATTAAGTTTGTCGATAGCAGACATTTATATAGCTATGCTCGATATTCATGGCTATACAAATTTTTGCGAAGAGAATAAAAATAATTTGTATAAGATTCATGCATTGGACGACCTTATGCAAAATAAAATAGGCGAGATTGCAAGATTCTATAATGTCATATCTCATAGAAAACAGGGGGACGAAATAGTTATGGTTTGTCCTTCGGCGACAGACGCCTTAAGCGCGACTATAGCCATAATAGATGTTTTGAATAAAAAGAAATTTTTAAGCGAGCATCCGAGCGTCGACACTTCGGGAATGCCCGAGTTCAAAGTAAGCGCGGGAATATCGGGAGGAAACACAAACAGCTCTCTAATAATTACCGAAGACGGAGATTTGTCGGGTTTTCTAATAAACAACGCTGCAAGGATGCAAGCGAGAGCCAATACTTTATCTCCTAAAGAAAATAAAATTATAGTGACGAAAAATTTGCAATTTAACTTTTTAAAAGAAAACGCTAAAATTAAAAGCGAGATATTCGAAAAAAATATAATATCTTTTTACGACAACGGAATTATATTTTTTAAGGGAACGGATATTCCGATAGTGGAAGCGATATTTAATCCCGATGAAAAATATAAGGAATTATTTTTTAACGAAATGGAAGAACTTGTAAAAAGCGTAAAAGCAAATTTATGGAAGCAGAGAATATTTACCGCCATATTGGAATTAATTTCCAAAGTTGCAAAATCTATGCCTCCTTTTCAAATAAACGAAAGCGTAAACGAATATATATCGGGTTATAGCAATTCCACAATTTGCGATTTATGTTCGGATGCGATAGGCTCTTATGTGGTTAAAGAAAATTATAAAGAAGCTATAGACACTTTCGGTTTGATAATCAGACTTTTAAATACGATTGAAAATTTCGACAAAATGGTTTTGGAATACGCAGAAAGCATTTACGAAGGTTATGAGAAAGTTATTCCGTTATACGATTCTATTATGAAAAAAGAAATAGACATAAATATATCGAAAATATTTCCAGCAAATCATATTCCTTTATTTAATAATGTTCAAAAAGCGAACGCCACCTATAATAAATTAATAAATTTCGCTATGGTAAGCCCCGCTCTAAAAAGGCGTAAATCTATATGGTATGGAATACTCGAAAAAGAATCTTCAAATTTAATTATTAATATGTATTCGGGTAAAAAATAACTAACAAAGCAAAAACTCCGCCCGTTTAAGTGTGTGGATTAGAAAT
>CAZUEE010000173.1:0-3486 GCA_964619175.1 uncultured Brachyspira sp.
AAGCTGTTCAATGATGCGAAAGACGAAATTGTCGGCAAAGACGAACAACAGGAAGTAAAGGAGAATAACGGAAATGAAGGGTAAAATCGGTGCAATTTTGCTTGCCGTCGTGCTTGTGTTTGGCCTCATTTGTGGCATTACCTGTTTGGAGAAAGTCCCCGCAGGTTATGTCGGTGTGGTGTACAACATGAACGGCGGCGTAGACGGCGAGGTTTTGACACAGGGATGGCATTTGGTGTCGCCCACCAAGAAAGTGACTACATATTCTATCGGCATTGAGCAGTCTTATTTGACAGCAGAGGAGAAGGGCGACTCCCCCAATGACGAGAGTTTCAGTATTCCTACATCCGATGGCAAGACGGTTCGAGTTAATTTGGAGTTTTCGTATCGTTTCGATGAAGACCGTGTTGCGCAGACCTTTGTAATGTTTAAGGGTAAGTCCGGCGAGAGTATCAAGGACACCTTTATCAAACCCAAGATTGTTGCGTGGACACAGGAGGTTTCTGCAAATTACCCTGTCACCGATATTTTTGGCGATAAGCGAACCGAGATTAACGCAGAGCTGGATGTGTATCTCCGTGACAAATTCGACCAGTACGGCATCATCATTGATACAGTGAACTTTACAGATATCTCTGTTGACTCAGAAACTGCGGCAGCTATCCAGAAGAAGGTAACTGCACAACAGGAATTGGAATTGGCTAATATTGAAGCACAAACCGCCAAGGTCAATGCCAACAAGGAGAAAGAAGTCGCACAGATTGCGGCTGAAAAGGCAATTATCGAAGCTGAAGCTGAAGCAGAGGTCATCCGTATTGCCGCCGAAGCAGAGGCGGATGCAAATCGCAAGATTGCAGCCTCTCTGACCAATGAGTTGATTGAAAAAATCAAATATGAACAGTGGGATGGTAAACTTCCCACAGTTTCCGGTTCCAGTGCCATTGTAAGCATCGAACCCTAAATTAAAGAGGAGGTAGTGTATATTTGACAACCGCATTGTATTTGGTCGTTTTATTTCTTGCTAAGGTTTTGGACAACACACTTGGTACCGCCAAGACTATTTTGGTTCAGCGGAATCGATGTGTGCTCGCCGGTGTCGCTCTCGGCTTGTCAAATTTTATCTACCTCAGCATCACTAAAGATATTGTGGCTTCTGATGGCAGCCTCGCACTTGTGATAGTTTCCATAGCAAGTGGCGTTGGCTGCTGTTTGGCGGTCGCATTAAGCAACCGTTTTTCTAAGGATAAGACCTATGTAAATGTGATTATGTCGGATAACAAAGAAGCGATGCAGGAATTTAGAGACTTCCTTGCTGACCATCACATTACAAATGTGGCTAACGACAGCTACACATTAGATTGGAGTACGAAAACCATTACCATCACAGCGTACGCTGAAACGAAATTAGAAAGCAGGCTGATTGATGAGTATATCAAGAAAAGCCCATTAAAATTCAAGCGCCTCATTAGGAAATAATAGGCGTAGTTACATAGGAGATAAGAAAATGAGCAACATTGATGATTGCAAGTATAACAAAATGGTGGAGTGCCCACCAAGCTGTCGTAACTGTACACATTGTGGGTGGAATCCTACGGTGGTATCAAAAAGAGCAGCACAGGCACGCCGTCTTTTAAGCCAGAAGGAGGGTAAACAGAATGCGTAAGTTGGCATCAGTCAGGCAGATTTCCGCCATTCGTCCTATCGAAGGAGCAGACAGAATTGTGGTCGCACAGGTTGATGGCTGGGAATGTGTCGTTCAGAAAAGCGAGTTTCACGAGGGAGACCATATCGTATATGTTGAGGTCGATTCAGTCATGCCGGAGCGCCCTGAATTTGAGTTCTTGCGTGACCGTAAGTTCCGTGTAAGAACGATTAAACTTCGTGGGCAGGTAAGTCAAGGGTTGGTTCTGCCCATGTCAATCCTCCCTGACGGGGACTATCCTCTCGGAACGGATGTAACCGATATCCTTGGCGTAAAGAAGTACGACCCAGAAGCGCAACAGGAAGCGATGCTTCTTCAGCGCCAGCCCAAACCGCCTAAGAACGCATTCGTGCGGTTTATGATGCGATTCAAGTGGTATCGCAAGTTGTTTATGAAACCCAAACGCAAGGGAGGATTCCCTGATTGGATTTCAAAGACAGATGAGACTCGGATTCAGAACCTCACAACACTCTTCGAGGTCGAGCGCAACAAAGGAACCAAATTCTCCGTAACGGAAAAAATGGATGGTCAGTCTGCTACATATTATTTGCGCCGTGTTTCAAAGCGCAAGTACGAGTTCGGTGTTTGCAGTCGAAACATTTATCTCGGCACACCAGACAACAGCTCCTACTGGACAGTCGCAAAAAAATATGACATTGAGAATGCCCTCAAAAAGTTGATTGGTGACCACGATACGATTGTTATGCAGGGCGAAATCTGTGGCAATGCAATTCAAGGAAACAAGTACCACATCAGCAACTACGAATTGTTTGTGTTCAACCTGATTTATCCCGACCGTAAATGCACGACTGCCGAGATTGCGGAACTGTGTGCCCCCCTTGGTCTAAAAACAGTTCCTATTTTGGAAGAGGGAAAAGTGCTCCCCAGCACTATTACAGAGTTAGTCGAGTATTCCAAGGGCAACTCTGTTGTGCGTAAAGAGCAGAAGCGAGAGGGTGTCGTTATGAGAAACACGCAAAGCAATATCAGCTTCAAAGTTATTAACCCTGACTTCTTGCTGGCAGAAAAGGACTGAGCGTATGGGCAGATACAAGGATTTAACAGGTCAAACCTTTGGCGATGGGAGGTTAAAAGTCCTCCACAAAGCACCTTCTGGTCGCAGAATTCAATGGGTGTGCCAATGTGAATGCGGGAATACCTGCGTTGTGCGTGGAGACTATTTGAAATCCGGCGCAGTAAAGTCATGCGGTTGCATTGGTAGGGGAAAGCCTGCCGGAGAAATGCAAAGCAAAGAAATGAAGGCGGGGTCAGATAGCCTTGAATCCCTTTTCTTAGATGCAGACAACCCATATCAGAATCTTGCGAACGCAATCGTAGCAGTTGCCGCTGATGATTATCGTATGGCGCTCAAAGAAGACAATTCAAAGCTGAAAAAGAGCTTGGAGAAGTTCTTCCATTCGAATTGGTATAAGGCTTTAACAAGTGTTAATGGCGAAAGCCTGATTAACCTGCTTCAGCAGGAGCACACGGGCAACCTGTGCACCGTGAACATTTAATTCTATATTCATCATTACAAGGAGGTTCCATATGAATCTAAAAGAGTCATTCCGCTATCAAAATTTTCTGGAAGGACTGATGAGCTGTGCAAGCACCAGCCTTACAGACCGTGAACACAGTTTGAAGGTGATTAAGCGGCATCTTCGCAACAAGACAAACGCAGAGGCAACAGACATGGAAGAGACCGTGGATTGCGGCGATTTTTACAGCAATGACAGTGTTCTTGACTTTATGCTGTATCTTGTCGATGAGCGTAACAAGCTCAC
>CAZUEE010000174.1:0-3435 GCA_964619175.1 uncultured Brachyspira sp.
ACTTCTCAATAAAAATCCTAATGCAAGTCCCATAATTAACGCGCTTAATACTCTAAATGTAAAATCGATATGTTTCTTTTTCATTACATAAAGACAAAACATTAATACTAAAAATATTATTATATTAATTAAAACATACATAAAATAAAAACTCCTTAATAAAATTATTTCTTTTTACCTTGATTTGCAACCGCTTCCATAGCTTTTTTAACGGCTTCTGGGTCGCCCAAATACTGCTTATTAATCGCCTTAAAATTATCGTCAAGTTCGTAAACCAAAGGCATTCCCGTAGGTATATTTAATTCGGTAATATCTTCATCCGAAATATTATCAAGATATTTTACCAAAGCCCTTAAACTGTTTCCATGCGCCGCTATTATTATTTTTTTTCCAGCTTTAATATCGGGCAATATAACTTTTTCCCAATAAGGAACTACTCTCGCAACGGTATCTTTCAAACATTCCGTTAGAGGAAGTTCTTTTTCGGATAAACTTTTATATCTTCTGTCGTTTCCGGGGAATCTTTCATCCGTTTTTTCCAAAGCCGGAGGCGGAGTATCGTAACTTCTTCTCCAAACATGCACCTGTTCTTCTCCGTATTTTTCTGCCGTTTGAGATTTATTTAGTCCTTGCAAAGCGCCGTAATGTCTCTCGTTTAATTGCCAAGCCTTTTCAACGGGTATCCATAAAAGTCCCATCTCTTCCAAAACCAAATTTAAAGTTTTTATCGCTCTCGTAAGAGTGGAAGTATAGGCTTTATCGAAAGTAAGACCCGCTTTTTCAAGTTCTTTACCGCCAGCTTTCGCCTCTTCTATACCTTTTTCGGATAATGTAACATCAGCCCAGCCGGTAAAAAGATTCTCTTTATTCCAAACGCTCTCGCCATGACGAATTAAAACAACTTTTGTCATTAAAAACTCCTTTAATGTAATAAATATATAATTTTATTATAAATTAATATAAAAAAAAGTCAAGATTATTTTATCAAATCATATTTGCAAATTATATAGTTGACTTTTTATAATTTAGTTATATAATAATTCCGTAAAAAATAAAAACTATCGGAGATACGATTATGAGAGATATAATAAATTTCAATACAAATTGGATTTTTTTAAAAGAATGGAACGATAATATAAAAAATACTATTATAGATGGCGAAAATATTACTTTGCCTCATACAGTTCATGAAATTCCATTACATTATTTTGACGAAGCGGATACTTGGCTTATTACCGGTTATCAAAATATTTTTAAGTATGACAAATCAAAATTAAAAGATAAAAGAATACTTATAAATTTTGAAGGTGCTATGGCGGCTGCGGAAGTTTTTGTAAACGGAAAAAGTTTCGGCGAACATAAAGGCGGATATTTGCCTTTTATACATGATATTACGGAAACCTTAAAAGACGGAGACAATATTATAGCGGTAAAATTGGATAGCAGAGAGAGGGACGATATTCCTCCTTTTGGAAACGAAATAGATTATTTATGCTACGGCGGAATATATAGAGAAGTTCAAATAATAATAACGGATAATATATCTATAGAAAAAACGATGTTAACTGCTCTATCCAATCAAACTATAACGGGAAAAATTAGAATAAGAAATTCAAAAAAAGAAGCCGTAAAAGAAACTTTAAATTTTAATTTGTATAACGGAGAATATCTTATCGGCAATTTAAAAAAAGATATTCAATTAAACAACGAATTGTTTACAGATATAAGTGTTGATTGGAATATAGAATCGGATAGAATAGAATTATGGGATATAGATAATCCTCGACTTTATAATCTTAATATAAGTTTAGATAATAAAGATTCTGTATCTTTAAAACTTGGATTTAGAGATGTAAAAATGACAGAAAACGGATTTTTCTTAAACGATAAAAGAATAAAATTGAGAGGATTAAACAGACATCAAAGTTTCCCTTATGTTGGATACGCTATGCCCGAAAGAATACAAAAAAAAGATGCCGATATTCTTAAATTCGACATGGGATTAAATATCGTTCGTTCTTCGCATTATCCTCCTTCGAGACATTTTTTAGACAGATGCGATGAAATAGGACTACTAGTTTTTGAAGAAATTCCGGGCTGGCAATATATAGGAAATAAAGATTGGCAAGAAGTGTCTATAGAGAATGTCAAAGATATGATTGAAAGAGATTTTCACCATACTTCAATCATTATGTGGGGAGTGAGAATCAACGAGAGTCAGGATAATCATGATTTTTACAAAGAAACGAATAGTGTCGCTCATAAATTGGACAAAACGAGACCTACGGGCGGCGTTAGATATATAATAGGAAGCGAATTTTTAGAAGATGTGTTTACCGTTAACGATTTTAATTATGACGGAAAAGAATCTCCTCTTAAGGCGCAAAAATTTATAACCAAGCTAGATAAAAATGTTCCGTATATGATTACCGAATATAACGGGCATATGTTCCCAACCAAAATGCAAGACCATGAGGAGAGAGTCGCCGAACATACAAAAAGACATTACGAGGTAGTTAATGCCATAGCGATTGACAATCATATAGCCGGAGGAACGGGTTGGTGCGCTTTCGATTATCATACTCATTATAATTTCGGATCGGGAGACAGAATATGTCATCATGGAGTTTACGATATGTTTAGAAATCCTAAATTTGCAGCGAGCGTTTATTCTTCTCAAGTCGACATCGATAAAAAAATTATACTCGAACCTATAACCATATACGCTAGAGGCGAACGTTCTATAGGAGGAATCACTCCTTTAATGATTTCCACAAATTGCGATTATGTCGAACTTTATTTTAAAGATATTATGATAGCGAAGGAATATCCTGCTACGAATAAATATCAAGGATTAAAACATCCTCCCGTTATAATCAATATAGAGCAGAATATTCCCGGAGTAAGTTCTATGTCTTGGGAAGATTTAAAAGTCGTAGGATATATAAACGGCAAAGCGGAAATAGAAAAAAGATATTTAAAAAATCCAACTTTCAAAGAATTACAAATATTCGTAGACGATAACGAGATTGATTCTATAAACGAAGGCTCTGCTTGGGATTCTACCAGAATAACGGTTAAAGCTGTCGATTCTTTCGGAAATAGACTTCAATATATTAACGAGGCGATTAATATAGAAGTTAAAGGGGCGGGAGAACTTATAGGAAACGACAATCCCGTATTGGAAGGAGGATATTATTCTTTTTGGATAAAAACCAATAATAAAAAAGGTTCTGTAAAAATAACCGTTTCAAATAAAAGAGTTGAAAGTAAAACTATAGAGATAAAAGTTAAATGATATAAATTAAATAAGGGCTTGTCTTAAAGGCAAGCCCTCTCACAACACATATAATCGATTTTTACTTCATTAATGGTTGTTTAAAAATGGTCTAATGGTAAAAATTATTTCTCGATTGCCAACCTTCGTCCGTATGC
>CAZUEE010000175.1:0-3429 GCA_964619175.1 uncultured Brachyspira sp.
GAAAACGATAAATATTACTATAAATTATATAATAACCAATACGATACTTGGAGGGAATTCATAATAGAAAAAATAAGCGACACGGTTATAAAAATTGATGGAATAGAATTAACAAAGAGATAATAATTAGTTTTAAGGGTATAAATAATGAAAAATATAAAAATAATCATTTTACTATTATTTATTTCAAATAATTTCGCTTTCTCGAATACAACATATACAGATTGGAATATAGAAGATTTAAACGGTATGGTTGTTTTACTAAAATATAGCGATGATAAATTAGGGACGTTTACTTTAGGTATATCTAAAGTAATGGGCGATAATATTCAAATATTAAGTCTTGCAATCGAAGAAAATACTATTATAGATTTACTCTATAATAACGGAACAAATAAACGATATGATTTAAGTGCAAACTCTAACCCCGGCAGTGTTATTATTATGGGCTATCGGGCGACTTCTTTAATAAACGATTTATATAACGCTCATACTATTAAATTATATGTTAATAATAGATTAGTCCATACATTTCAATTAAAAAATCTTACAGAATTATTAAATAAATATAGGTAAATAACTTAATAAAAAACAAAGTAGGAGTAAAAACAATGAAAAAAATAACTATTCTATTCTTTATTTTATTCGTATCAACAAATTTATTATTTAGTCAATTCAAAAAAATGGGAAGCGAAGACTTTCTAATAGTAGAATATGATGTAATGAGTAAAAGAAATGAAGTAAGATGCACTTTCACTACTGTTAGTTTATTAGACGATGTATTTATAATAATTAATATCAATTCTATTAATGAACCAGAATTTATAGATTTTTTGGGCGGTGGAAAATATGAAATAAATAATTGTAAATACGAAAACGGGTATTATAAAATAACTATCGAAGATGCCGAAGCTATAAAAAATATTTTTTTAGATATAACAGAGTATCATATGCAAATTAAAACAGATGAATATCATGTGTTTTCTTTTAAAGATTATAAAAAAAATATAATTAAAACTAAAGTTTATAAAAAAGTTATAAAGAAAAAATAAAAGTTTTTGTAGAGAAATAATAAATTATAAAAAAATTATGGAATAACTCTATAACCTTGTTTTTTCCGCAAATATAATTTAATGCAGATAAAAAATGGAAAGTATAAAAATAATCAAATAAATATTGATTTAAATATTAACCGCATAAGACACTACGCCATTAACTATCTCTTCTCTAACTTTATTTTTATTAATAAGAGATTCGAGCAATTCTTTAACTCTTTTCTCTTCTTCGTTAAAACTTTTAGCTATAATATATGCCGTGTCGGGTTGTCTGATTAAAAAATTTATAATATCTTCTTCGGTTATTTTTTTCGTATTTCCTTTATGATTATCGGACACTGTCGGAATATCTGTTTCAATTTCGCAATTTTTGTCAAAATATTTTTTTATTTTTTTAAGCTCCTCATCCGATAACGCTTTGGCTCTTTCATTCGCCACCCTTCTGGTTGCCGTTATAAGTTGAATTTTATCGGGTTTGATTTTACGAACGATTTTTATTATATCGTCAAGTTCATCCTCGTTATCGTTTATATCTTTTAGCAAAAATACTTCAAGCCAATATTCGCCTTTGAAAATTTTTCTAAATTCTATCAATCCTTCCACCATTTTATCAAAATCGATTTCTTTATTCGGATTGTCTATCAATTTAAAAGTGTCTTCGTTTCCCGCATCGAGAGATGGAATAATTAAATCGGCTAAAAGCAAATTAGAACGCATTTCCTGTTTATATAATAAAGAGCCATTCGTTATAATGCATACGGGAATATCCGTTATCCGTTTTATTTCGTAGATAAGTTTTTTTAAGTCTTTATATAAAGTAGGCTCGCCAGAACCAGTGAAAGTTATATAATCGATATTTTTATTATTAAGCAAAGCCTCTTTTAATTCGTATATTATCTCATCTACCGAATAATAGTTTTTCAAATCGGTTATGGTATTTTCTTCCGACCCCAATTGACAATATATGCAATTATAAGAACAAGTTTTATGCGGTATAACATCTATTCCCAAAGAATTTCCGAGCCTCTTAGAAAGAACGGGACCGAATACTCTTTTCGTTTTTAATTTTTGACTATTTAAAGGCAACGGTTCTTTATAATTTTTTTTCGTGTTGGAATATCTGTCTTCGTTAGCCTTATATAGAACGTTTATAATTTTTCTCAAAGATTCTCCTTCCAAACCAAATACCGATATTGCAAATACTTCTGGATATTCAAAATAATTTTCTTTATCGTTTTTATATTCTTTTTCTACAACTTCTTTTATGCTTTTAATTTTTTCTTCGATTTCGATTTTCTCGAGCATGTCGGTTTTATTTAAAATTATTATCGATTTCTTTTTTGTCAATTCTTTGCTATATAATTTTAATTCTTTTCTTAATTTTAAATATGTGTCGTTAATATCTTCGTCCGTTATATCTATGACGAAAACCAAAGCTCCCGTTCTCTCTATATGCCTTAAAAATGTGAGTCCGAGTCCCGCTCCTTCGCTCGCTCCCTCTATGATTCCCGGTATATCGGCTATTACGAAACTTCTTTCATAATCCAAATAACATACTCCCAAATTTGGCGTGAGAGTCGTGAAAGGATAAGAGGCTATTTTTGGATTCGCTCTAGTTAATCTTGAAAGCAAACTAGATTTTCCCGCATTGGGCATACCGACAAGTCCTATATCGGCGATTAATTTTACTTCGAGTCTGATATTCAAACTTTCGCCTTCGAGTCCATGTTGAGCATAATCGGGCGCTTGATTTGTAGAGGTAGCGTAAAATTTATTTCCTTTGCCTCCTTTTCCGCCTCTTGCAATCGTTTCGCTCTGTCCGTCTTTTATCAAATCTGCGATTATATTTCCCGTCTCTTCGTTATATATTACCGTGCCTATTGGAACTCTTATAGTTATATTTTCGCCTTTTTTTCCATTGCTTAATCTCGCTCTGCCCGGCTCTCCGTCTTTAGCTCTGAATTTTTTTCTACTTTTTATTTTTCCAAAACTGTTTATTCTAGCGTCTACGATTACTACAACATCGCCTCCGTCTCCGCCATCTCCTCCGTCTGGTCCGCCCATAGGAACATGCGCCTCTCTTCTAAAACTTACGCATCCCGCTCCGCCATGTCCCGCTTCGATTTCAAAATTAACGATATCTATAAATTGTTTCATTATCTAATCCTTATAAAATAAAAATTATATTATAAAAAATTATTTTATCAATTATAATTTGAAATAAAAAAATATTAAATTTAAACTTGATTTAATTTTAAAATATCGTATAATACTTTTATGTTTGATTATTTAATAAATAAAATCGCTTGCATTTCTACGAAGCCAAGCCAAGCCAAGCCAAGCCAAGCTTAATTTTTGCATAATTCCTATTTTC
>CAZUEE010000176.1:0-3381 GCA_964619175.1 uncultured Brachyspira sp.
GATAAATAACAAATAATTTTTAATTAGTATTAATTATCAAATCTACAAATTTCATAAAATCTTTGAAATTTATTAAATCATCTCTTTGCATTATGCATTCTTTTCCTATTTTTAATAAAGTATATTCTATCTCCGCTCTTTTTTTATTGTCTGCAACCGATTCTATTTCTTTGACTCTCGCACAACCCGTAGTTCTTCTTATTATTTCGAGTCCGCAAATTCCGAAAGAATATTTTACAACATTATTAAGATAATATTTTATAAATTCTTCGTTCTTTGCCGATATGTCGACTATGTCTTTATTGCATTTATTTAAGAATTTCTTTTTGAATAATTTTAAAATTTCGTTTACGGAGTTGTAAATGAAAGTTAAAAATTTTTTATTATTTTTATTAATATTCAAATGATAAACATAGGAAAAAATTAGATTTGCGATTATAGTTCCCAAATCGTAACCTATAGGTCCGTAAAATGCAAATTCGCAATCTACAACTTTAATATATTTGTCGTTTGTAAATATCGAACCCGTATGCAAATCTCCATGTATTAAGGCTTGAGGATTATTCATAAACTCGTATTTTAATTTCGCCGCCTCGAATTGCAATTTTTTATTTTTATAAAATTCTTTTTCCACATATTTTTTTAAACTATTCTCAAAAACATTTTCTTTAAGAATATTAAAAAAAGGTTCGGTAAAAACCAAATCTTCGCTTATTTTACATAATTCTTTATTGGTATATTTTGCGACTTCGTTTTTTTTGGCAAACGCTTCAGTAAAAAAATCCGCAGTCGATAATGTTGTTTCCACTATAAAATCTGTTATCTGTTCGGGCAAATGAGAGATTATTTTTCCTTCTATTAAAGCGTCTCTTAATATGTCGTAATTTTTTAAATCTTCCATTACGAATAATTTCATCGTTTCGTCTATGAGATAAATTTTCGGAGAGAGTTTTGGGAATTTCTTTCCGTAATAAATTAAAATTTCAGCTTCTCTTTTACTTCTGTTGATATCGAGTATTCTTCCCGATGAATTGCTTCTCGTTCTAACTCCAGCCTGTTTTATTATAATCGACTTTTTATTATCTTGAACTCTATAAACATAATTTAAATTTCCGTCTCCGATTTCGTGGCAAGTTATATTTTTAGAAGTAAAATATTTTAATTTTTTTTTCGTATATTCCAAAATGTCTTTTTCGTTCATTAAAAAATATTTGTCAAATTTACTCATAAAATAATCCAAATTTTTATTGTTTTATTTTTTATTTTATTTAATACAAACAAAATATAAAATTAAATATGAATTAATATTAGCATAAAAATATAAATTTTAAATAGAATTAAATAAATATTACGGACAATATTAGAATAAAAATCATTTACTAAAAATCTATTCTATAGTATAATAATTTCGAAAAATTTTTTATAAAAAAGGAATAAATATATTATGAAACTTGAAGATTTAAAAAATGATAAACTTAAATCTTGGATTAAAGAAATGGCGGATATGTGTCAGCCTAAAGAGATATATGTTTGCGACGGCAGTAGCGAGGAATACGATAGATGTATGCAAGAACTTATAGATTTGGGATTGGCTCATCCGCTTAAAAAGAGGAAACACAGCCATTCTTTTAGAAGCGACCCTTCCGATGTGGCTCGAGTAGAAGATAGAACTTTTATAAGTTATCCTAACGAAATAGACGCTGGTCCTACGAATCATTGGATGAATCCAAACGAATTAAAGAAAACGATGAAAGAATTATATAAAGGCTCTATGAAAAATAGAACTATGTATGTGATTCCATTTTCTATGGGTCCGGTCGGCTCTCCGATTGCAAAAATTGGTGTGGAATTAACTGACAGTGCTTATGTGGTTTGCAATATGCATATAATGACGAGAGTTGGAACTAAAGTATTGGAAGTTTTAGGTTCTAACGGAGAATTTATACCTTGTTTACATTCGGTTGGCGCTCCTTTGGAAGATGGCGAAAAAGACAAAAAATGGCCATGCGCTCCTATAGAAAAAAAATATATTTCGCATTTTCCAGACGAAAATTTAATATGGTCCTACGGTTCTGGCTATGGCGGAAACGCTTTGCTCGGTAAAAAATGTTTGGCTTTGAGAATTGCAAGCGCTATGGCAAGAAGAGAAGGCTGGATGGCTGAACACATGCTTATATTGAGATTAACGAATCCAGAAGGAAAAAGATTTCATATAGCAGCGGCTTTTCCTAGCGCATGCGGAAAAACCAATCTCGCTATGCTTCAACCGACAATTAAAGGTTGGAAATGCGAAACTATAGGAGACGATATAGCTTGGATGAAAATCGGAAGTGACGGAAGACTTTATGCTATAAATCCCGAAGCCGGTTTCTTTGGAGTAGCTCCCGGAACTTCTTACGATTCGAATCCTATGGCTATGGATTCTATAAGAGAAAATACGATATTTACAAATTGTGTAGAAACGGACGACGGTGATGTATGGTGGGAAGGAATGAGCGAACCTCCGGCGCATGGTAAAGATTGGAAGGGAAACGATTGGACGCCCGCAAGTTCCGACAAAGGCGCTCATCCAAATGCAAGATTTACCGCTCCTGCAAAACAATGTCCTATAATCTGCGCCGACTGGGAAGACCCTAAAGGCGTTCCTATAGATATATTTATATTCGGAGGAAGGAGAGCTTCCGTTATGCCTTTGGTTCATGAATCTTATAATTGGGACCATGGGGTATTTATGGGTTCTACCGCCGCAAGCGAAACTACGGCTGCAAATATAGGTTCGGTTGGAGCTTTGAGATTCGACCCTTTCGCCATGCTTCCTTTTGCGGGATACAATATGGGAGATTATATGAATCATTGGCTTGAAATGGGCGACAAATTGGGAGATAAAGCTCCGAAAATATTTTATGTAAATTGGTTTAGAAAGGATGCGGACGGAAAATGGCTTTGGCCGGGATTCGGTGACAATTCGAGAGTCTTAAAATGGATGTGTGAGAGAGTAGAAGGAAAAATAGATGCCAAAGAAACTCCTATAGGAAGGATGCCTAAAGATGGAGATTTGGATTTAACAGGACTTGAAATTGACGAATCCGATTTCAAAGAGCTTATGAGAGTCGACATCGAAGCTTGGAAAAATCAAGCGAACGAGATAGAAAATCATTATTCAAAATTTGGTGATAGACTTCCTCAAAGACTAAAAAAACAACTCGAAGAATTAAGAGCGAGATTGAATAAATAAATTAAAAACATAAAAAACAATCGAATAAAACGAAGTGTTTATAAGCCGTCGGTTTTAATTAATCGGCGGTTTTTTATTTGTAGTAATTTTGTTGTAATTTTAATGTTTAATTATATCGTAATCCCATAGACGCAGAGCTAAAGCCC
>CAZUEE010000177.1:0-3132 GCA_964619175.1 uncultured Brachyspira sp.
ATATCTATAAATTAAATTGCATTAATATTTTATATATGCTATGATTCAACCTCAAAATAATATTTTAAATTCTTTATTTTTAGAATGTTTTATAGAATTTAGTTTTTAGGATTTAATTTGAATGAATGTTTTAAAAGGTTTTATAGTTGGCGCTTCAATGCTCGTTCCCGGTTTCAGCGGCGGAACTATGGCGATGATACTCGGAATATACGATAAATTAATCTCTTCTTTGAGCGGTGTTTTAAGTTTTTCAAAAAATGAAAATTATTTTATTAAAAACAAATCGAATTTTTTAATGTTAATCTTATTTTCGATAGGCGCTTTACTCGGAATGGTTATAGTGGCAAAACCTTTGTCTGCTATAATAGAAAAATTTTTTACAATATCATGTTTCTTTTTTATGGGAGCCGCTTTGGGAGGTTTTAACGCAGTTTATAATAAAACCAAATCTTATAAATTTAATTTCATAAGCGTAATATATATTATATTGGGAGCGGCTTTGGTTTATTTAATCTCTATGATACCGGAAGGTTTTTTTAGCGATTCGGAAAATAACAGAAGCAAAAATTTTACTTATTTTCTACTTGTGGTGGCTGGATTCGTTTCAGCAATAGCTTTGATTTTACCCGGTATAAGCGTTTCGTATATGTTTTTATTGTTGGGAATTTATAGAGAAACAATAAACGCCGTTCAAAGTTTTTATATTCCTTATCTTATCCCTCTATCTTTCGGTTTAATTTTAGGAATAGTTTTAACCACAAAAATATTGGAATATTGGATGGAACATCATGTTAAATCTTCTTATTTGATTATATCGGGATTCGTTTTGGGTTCGATTATGCAGGTTTTTCCCGGTTTGCCAAAAAATTCAATAGAATGGGTATTATGTCCTCTGCTTTTTGTTTCGGCTTATTTTCTTATAAGACTTTTGCAAAGATTCGACCCCGATAATAGATAATAAATAAAATAAGAAATAAATTTATTTTTCAAGTTTTATAAGAATTTTATTTTTATTTATGTCGGAAATTCCCGAGTGAGAAATATTATATATCATTCTTTTTTTTATTTTATTTACCTGACTTATATCGTCGTACTTATAAATTATGTCTAATATTTCGTTGGTTATATCGATTATATATTCGTTCGATTTTCTCGAGCATAATCTCGTATATATTTTTAAAATATGACTTGCAAAATATTTTATTAATTTTATATCGTTTACTAAAACCGCTTTTTTTAGATGCGAAGAATATATTTTAAGCGATTCTATATTGTTTTCTTTAATATATTTATCCAAAAATATAGAAAATCTTTTTATATAATCGATACTTTTATTTTTTAACTCGGCGCAAATTTCTTTAATATTGATTATATGAACGGAATATTTTAAATTTAATTTTATATTTCCTTCTTTATAATCGTTGAATATTAAATAATCTTTCGAATAATTTACGGGATTGTTTAATTTTAATCTTATATTTTCGATATATTTCACTTTTAAATTATTATTGTTTTTTGATTTATATTTTTTGGCGTTAACTATAAACAAATATTCTATGTTTTTATTTTTATTGACTATCGACCTTTTCGCTCCTCTATATTTTGTATATTCAGAAGTCGCTATTTTCAAATCTCCTTTGCTTTCGAGTATAGAAATTAAATCGTCAAATTCTATTATCCCGTCCGTAGAATAACTCATAACTATATGATTCGCTTTTATATTATCGAGCAAATTAATTAGCGAAGTTTTAGCGGTTTTTTTATAGCAATAATCGGATTTCGTTTTTATCCAATCTTTTCTGATTCCGCTTTTGTCAGTTTTTTTTCCGTTTATATATATTTCTTTATTTATTTTCGGTTTGTCCCACAAGGCAATTGTATTGAGTAAATGATAATTACTACCATATTGATGCTGATTATAAGGCGGGTCCAAATAAACTAAATCGAATTTTTTATCCTTATTCTTTATTACAAACTCGTTCGCATCAAGCATACTGACATAACCTCTTTTACCGTAATATAGCGGAAGTTCTTTTAAACATATAGGATTTAATATTCTGCTTAAAGCGTCTTTGTTTCTTCCGCCGAAACCAGAATGAAAAGCTTTAAATACTCCCGATGTATTCGTATGAGTGGCAGCTTCGTATATTAAAGAGGCTATTAAATAAAAATATTCTTTTTTGTTTATAGCCTTATTTTTGTAAAGTTCTTCTATATTATGCCTTATGATGTCTATTTTAGTTCCGTTATATTGAGTATAAAATAATCTCTCGTTTTTCAAATCGGGATTATAATCGTTTTGAGGAGAATAATATTTTGAAATATATCTATCTTTATTTTTTATTTTGCAAATATTATTAATCGTTTCGATTGTATTATGAAGTCCGCCTGTGTGAATAAACATATTTTTTGTCTCTTCGATATTAATATGTATATGAGCATAATTTAAAATATAAGAATAATATTCCCAATCGTTGGAATAAACTTCCAAATTTAAAGTTTTTAATAATCTCGATACGCTTCCGCTTCCGGCGAACAAATCCAAAGCGGTTTTCATATTTTTATCTTCTTCCAAAATATCCAAAAAAACATTTTCTATAAACGGAAGTAATCTTCTTTTATTTCCTATATACGCGATTATATTTTCTTTAAGATATTTGTCTTTTATATCGGCATTATTAGTTATCATAATTTAATTAACATAATTTAGTTTACATAATTATATTAACATAATATTTAGAAAATATCAATTAAAATATTAAACTCGGCAAATAGAGAAAATATAACGAATTTGAAAGATGCATTCTAAATTACGCAATAAAGTTTAAAAATATATTCGCCGTAATTACGAAGGATACTATCGAAGTAATACAAATTTAAATTTTAAAAATTTAGTTTTATTAATAGGATTGCTTCGTTTCGCTTGCAAATGATGGAGAAATTAAATTTGCTATGACGATTTTTTAAATTTTTTATGTCCACTTTAGCCAAAGGTGTCCTGCGGGAAACGAATTAAACTATTGACAAAATTTTGAAACATTGTATAGTTTTATTTAATTTATTAAATTTATTAAAAATGTATAATAAATAAACAGATAGGAATTTAATATGAAGCAGATAATCAACAATATG
>CAZUEE010000178.1:0-3113 GCA_964619175.1 uncultured Brachyspira sp.
TATAAAATTTCCCCGTCATTGAAAGCGATAGCGAAACAATTCAAACAAAATAAAATTCTAAAATCTTGTAAATGCAGTATTTTCTATAGAACCTTCGGCGCCTATAGTCTCGTTTAAATTGCCGTTTATTAAAAATATAACTTTATCTATTCCCTCGAATTGAGTCGCCGTATACACGAATTGATAAATTTGAATCATAGTTCCCTCGTTTCCCAAAGGATTAAATTCAAAATCTTCGTTAAAGTTCAAATAAACTATATCGTCCTCTACAAATATATCTAGCAATTCTGTATTCTTTGGAACGCAGCTTATTATATTTTTATTATTTTCATCGTCTGTCGCTCCGTTAAGAAGAGTTTTTATAGCGCTTTCGATTGAAATCTGCAGAACCGTCAGGACATTTTTCGCCTTTGTTTACATTGCCATGCAAATCCAAAATATAAATTTCGTCGAATGTTTCCATAAGTTTTTTTCTCATTTCTCTATGAGTTACTCCGCTTATAAAAGAATTGTTTACTATAATTCCAATTATTCCCTTTTCGGCTTTCTCCATTTTCCAATGAGCGAATCTTATAAATTTTATATAATCGTCATCCAAATTAATTTTCTTTTCATTTAAATTTTTTTTATAATCTTTAAGCAAATTTTCTATCCATTCCTTGCGATTGATTTCTTCCGATTTATTATTGTAAGGAGGATTTCCCATTATAACCAAAATAGGCTTTTCGTTTTTTATTTTATAAGCGTTATCCGATTCTTCTTGCATTTGAGGAAACATTTTTACATGTCCGCCCGCTTCGTTGTCGAGAGTGTTTGTTAAATATAGTTGAAGTCTGTCTTTTTTCTTATAATCGTAATTCAAATCTTTTAAATATTCATGAATTCTAAAATGCGCTATAACATAAGGAACTATTAAAAATTCGAAACCGTAAAGTCGCTTCAAAATAAAATCGGAAACTATATTCTCCCAAATACCAGCGATATTGTTTTTGCTTGCGTTTTCAAATGCCCTTTCAATCGCTCCAAGCATAAATGTTCCCGTTCCCGCCGCAAAATCTAAAATATGCACTTCTCTCCGTAAATTCCCTCTGCGATATTTAATCTGTCTTTCAAAATCTCGTCAATCGACTTAACTATATATCTAACCGCTTCTATCGGAGTATAAAAAACTCCTCTAGCGTTTCTCGTTTTAGCGTCAAATTCTTTTAAAAAATATTCGTAAGCGTAAATAAAAGGGTCTTCTTGATTAGTGTCATGTATTTCTTTGTAGGATAGTTTATCGTAAAATATTTTCTCGTCATAAGAATTAACGGCTTTTATTATCAAGTCTATATAATCTTTTATATTCTTGTTTAAATCGTCAAAATTTATAGTCGATAAAAATTCCCTAAATATCGGGATATATTCGGGCATATTCTTAAAAGAATTTTCATCTACATTTTTTCTTTCGTTTAATCTATAAAACAAAAGCGAAAAAGATATTATTTGAGAGAAAGCGTCAGCAAAATCTTTGTCGCTCAAATCGTTAAAAATCGTATTTTCAAACAAACCTTTAATATGTCGTTTCAAATAACTTTCTTCGTCGTTAAGTTCCAATTCTATAAACGCTTTTAACATTTTAGTTCTTCTTGCAAGAGTCGATAAAAAATAATCTTTTTTGTCAATCTCTTTAATTTTATATCCGAAAAAAACTTCAAAAATATTTTCTAAAGTTTTTTCTACGTTCGCTCCTTTTTCTAAACAAACTTCGTTTTTTATTTTTATTTGATTTTTATCCAAAGTTAAATAAATAAAATTAATATAATCGGTATAAATTAAATTGTTATGCGTATTCAAATATTTTAAAATCTGCTCTCTGTAAATTTTAAAATTTCCTTTTCCTTCTATCGCTTTATGCAAATCAAAACCTATATCTTTGCATTCTATAAATCCTATTATTCCTTTATCCTCGTCTATAGCCGTAAAATCGGGAAACACTCTATTGTCTGCTGCAACTTCTTGTTTAATCGAAATACTGCTATTAGGATATAATTTAACTGCAAAACTTTTAAGCATATTTTCAAAAGGTGTTCTATAAGTATGTTCGTTCGATATTTTGGATTTTAATTTATTGATTTCTTTCAAATAATTTTTAATCATATTCTCTGCCTTTAGTTTTATTATATTTTTTACAATCGATAGATTTTAAATCCACCATCTTCCAATAATTTATAAATATGAGATTTGCCTATATGCCGGCATCCGTTTGTGGCAACGCTCGAATATTTATTCCAATCGGCGCTTTTAAATAGAATATCCAACTTTTCTATCGTTTTATCGTTTTGAGTTTTGTATATAATCGCTATTCCGCTTTTATATTTTACCTTCTCGAAATCTTTAACGACATTGATATCTTTAAAAAAAGTCGAAGATAAATAATAATTCGCCTTTTTATTAAAAATCCATTCTTTGCCGCATTCTCTATTTTTTGCCAAAGAAACCGTCACAACTTTAAGTAGATTATTAAACGGTTCTAGTTTGTCTTTTTGATTATACCAACAGAATTCTTTTTTAAATTTTTTCAAATTATTGTAATTTTTGCTCCATATTTGAAAACAGCATTTTATATCTTTCTCTTTATTTCCAATATAAAAAGAATTTTCGGGCAAAACTTCCTCGTATAATAAATTAAAATTTTTCACTCTATACCTTATCGAACCTTTTCCCAAACTTTGAAAAAACATCGGAAGTATAAAAGCTACGAATTCGGCTGGGCTTGAATGTTCTATAAATTTTAAAGCCAAAACTCCTCTATGTCCAAACGGAGGATTTCCTATAACTATCAAAGGTTTTTCTGGAAGTTTATAATTTAAATAGTCGGACAATATCGTCTCGTATTTTGTTCGTTTTATATCTATTCCTATTTTATTTTTTGGCAAGAGTTTATAAAAACTTCCATCTCCTACGCTCGGCTCTATCCAAGTATATTTATTTATATCTTCGTATTTTGAAATAATCTCGCAAGTTTTTTTATAGAGTTGTTCGGATATTTCTGGTTTAGTAAAATATTCGTCAAAATAATTTTTAGAATTCGACTTCATTATATTTCCGTTTACATATTTTAATTTCATTTT
>CAZUEE010000179.1:0-3039 GCA_964619175.1 uncultured Brachyspira sp.
AATACTATTTATTATTTTTATATTATGAAATTTTATTTAAAAACTTTCAAGGCTAATATTATAAATTTAAAATTCAAACTAATATCTTGATAATTAAAATAACTTATAAATTTGACATAAATTATTTTTATGATAATATTTTTTAAAACGAACGAAATAATATAATTATAAAGTATAAACTTCAAGTTAACATAATCATAATTATCGGAATATACTAATTGTATAATTTCTAAAAATCATTATAAACTATACAAATAAAATGTCAATACTCACTTATTTTGAATATAAATAAAATATTATTTGTTATATTATACATATATTTTACAAAAAAAAAAAAAAAAAATATAAACTTTTCAAAAATTCTATCAATTTTTAATCATAATTTAATATTTTATATTCCTATAATTATGAATATGTTAACTTAAATAAAAATATTAGAAAAAAGTCTTTATGAAAAAAATATTAAATGTTTACAAGAGAATAATTGCTTTGGGACATATATTTAACAATAGCGAAAAATATATTGGGATTTTGACCTAAAAAAACTTTGTAAGAGAGTATTAAAAGTAGTTATTTATATTTTAGTAAAACAAAAAAATAAAAAAATATAATGGAGTTGAAAATGAAAAAACCATCGGTAAAAATTTTAATAGCATATCATAAGCCCGCTAGTTTGCTTAAAGACGAAGTATTAACGCCTATTCATGTGGGAAGAGCGCTTGCAACGGAATCTTCAAAAGACGGGAGTATGAGCGAGGAAGATTATCAATGGATGCTTGACAATATGATAGGAGACGATACGGGAGATAATATATCTTTTAAGAATAGAGAATATTGTGAATCTACGGGAATATATTGGATTTGGAAAAATTATGGTAAATTGGGAGACCCTGATTATATCGGATTTATGTCCTATAGAAGATTTCTTATATTTAATGAATTTGAATATGATAAACAGAACCAAACAAAAGAAGAAAAAGCGTATAGAGAAATATGGGCTAATGCAAACTCTAATATTTTAGATAAATACGGACTTAACTTAAAAACTATAAATCAATATATTCCTCAATATGATTTAATTTTACCGTTGAAAAGCGAAATAAAACTTGTCAATACAGATAGCGTAAGAGAAGATTGGATTAAAAATATTCTTGGCGTTAATGTAGAAGATTATGATAAGATGGTAAAATATATTTGTGAAAATTTTCCAGATTATAGGAATTATATTTTAGAACAGAGAGATACTTCAAGGAGATATTTTTATCATATTTTTATTATAAGAAAAGATTTATTTTTTGATTATTGTAATTTTTTATTTTCGGTATTGGAAAAACTTGAGAAGATAATTGACACTTCAAATTATTCTATTAACGGCAAAAGAACTTTAGGTTATCTTGGCGAAGCTTTATATGACTTATATATGAGAAAATTAACTTATGAAGGAAATATAAAATATAAAGAGTTAGGAATAGTAAAAATTGTTGAAAATATTAATGTAGTAGAAGTGGCAGGAGATGAAGTAGTAAAAGAAAATATTTTTTTAGGAATTAGAATAACTAAAAAATATTTTATTATATATATCTTCGGAGTAAAGATAACGATTAAAAAATAAGGAGAAAACTAAATATGAACATAATTAATAAAACCGCGATTGTAATATTGGCTTATTCCGATTTTGAATCTCTTGAAATTTCTCTTGCTATGCATTCAAAATATAATTGTCATAATGCAGATATATTTATATTACAAAATGGAAGAGGAACTTACGACTGCGAAAGAACATATAGAGTTGGCAAAAGATACGAAACTTTGTATCCAAAACAAATTAAAGTTATTGATTGGATAAAACCTCAATTGCCTTATTATTCTATTAAAGAATTATTAAATAGCGAATTAATGGATAAATACGAATATATTTGTAAAATAGACGATGATACTTTTCCTTTAACGGAGAATTGGTTAAACGATTTATGCAAATGTTATGAAGACTCTTATTCTAAATATAATGAAAATCTAGCTTATGTTACGGGAGTTGTAAATAATAATTCTTGGGGCTTTAAAAGATTAATAAAAATTATGGGCATAGAAAACGAGTATTTTGAAAAATATTCACGATTTCATTATGCCGGCGTAAAAAATTATAATTATGGAATTGGTAATAATTTGGAACTTTTAGATAATACTAAAATATCGGATGCGGCTCAAGGGATAATTTGGAGAAATGCGTATATATCTAGATGGATACATGAGAAAACCACATTAAATCATTTGGAATATATAAAAAGAACTGCAGGTAAAGGCTATGAAGAAATAGACAACTGTAAAAGATATTCTATTAACTGTATATTATTTAAAAAAGAATTTTGGAATGATATATACAATAATGAATTTAACGACGATGATGAGCATAGTTGCTTAATATATTGTTATAACAATAACAAAAAAATTATATGCAATTTAAGCGTTCCTTTAGTTCATTTATTATATTTTACTCAAAGAGAAGAAAACAAAGATTTGATACCTATTATTAGAGATTATTATTCAAAAGTTGTTAACGCTCCTTATCCTATTTCTATTTGCTCAAATAAAGAACAAGAGAATGAAAATAGATTAAGATTTTTAGAATCGATTATTGATAAAAATAAGATTATACTAATAGAAAATATAGAAAATAATAATAGAAAAAATATATTAGATTTTATATTTTCTATAACTGAAAATAGTAGATATAGGATAATTACCGTTTTTGGAATTAAAATAATTATAAAAAGAAAAAGTAAATTAAATTAATAATATTTTAAAATAATATGAATAAAATTAATTCAATAAATATAGTTTATGCTTGCAAAAATAATTATGTCAAACAAAGGAAGCAAACAATTAGGCTTGACAATTTTTTGTAAATTTAACCGCAAATATTTATTTAATTAAATTATATATCAAAGGTTATTAAAAGCAAACTTTATTTGTAGTTCAAAAAACAATTAAAAGATTTAAATCTGTATTATTAGTAAGTTGTTATTATGACTATGTAGCCTT
>CAZUEE010000180.1:0-3033 GCA_964619175.1 uncultured Brachyspira sp.
GTCTGTCTGTCTGTCTGTTACGAATTTAACGCAAAATTCATTATTCATATTGAACTCTTATTAAATTAATATATTAATAAGATAACAAAAATCTAAAAAATGTCAAGTGTTTTTTTTTATATTTTTTATGTTTTTTTTGCATATGTTCTAAACAGTATAAAACTTCCATCGGCTCTTATTTCGATTTTATTACCTAGAGCTTCGTTTAAAGTTCCTTCCCACCAATTCTTGAAAGGATAAACATTCCATTTTAAACCTTTCGATTCTATTTTTTTACAATCGATATTGAATAAACTAACTTGTTGACCTTTAAATGTTTCAAATAAAATTTTAACTTTTGAATTTCCACAAGCCGATACGAAATAGCCGTAGTCGGTTAGTATTATAGCTTCTATTTTATATTTTTTTCTATATGTCGTTAAATATGAAATATTGCCTAAAGTATGGTCTTCGCGTTTTCCGGTAGCTCCCACAATGGCTATATTTTTAAAACCTTTTTTAATCAAAAATCGAATCGCTTTACTTAAATCGTTGGTTTCTTGTTCCGTTTCTATATGAATTATATCTTGATATTTTTTTATAAAATTTTTAGATAGAGAATCGCAATCTCCCACTATGGCGTTTGGTTTTCCTCCTCTGCGAATATGTTTCACCGCCGCAAAATCGCAACAGCAAACAAACGAAGATTTTTTTAAAATATTCAAAGGAATTTTTGAAGAAGGATAATCTCCATCGCATAATATCACGGCGTCAAAATTATCGTTAATGTCGACTAAAGGAAAATATTTTAACATATTAATTTTTTATTAGATTTTCTTATCAAATTTTCTTTTTAATTTTTTATCAAATTTTCTAATGCGAGGAAGTTATTTTTAAACCTATTATTCCGATTAAAAGCAAACTAACGAATAAAATTCTAGCAAATGTGAAAGATTCTTTAAATAAAATAATTCCCACAATTACCGAACCTAAAGCCCCGATTCCAGTCCATATCGCATAAGAAGTGCCAAGCGGTAAAATTTTTGTAGCTTGAGCTAAAAATATAAAGCTAAAAATCATTCCGAATATAGTTAATATCGTAAATTTTAATACCGTAAAACCGTTTGAGAATTTTAAACATGTAGCCCAAAATATTTCGAGAATTCCCGCCAAAATCAAATATATCCATTCCATAATTTTAACCTTTTTAATAATCTTATAATATTAATCTTATAATATCAATAATGTTAATTCATTTCGTTTAAAATATTTTCTATATGTTTTAATTGTCTATCAGCCGTTTTATTATAATCGATTTCGCCGAGAGCGATTTTATAAGCTTTGTCTATTAAATTATCCATTTCTAATTTTGATTTATTAACCATAACTTTTTGAGCAAGTTCTTTAGTTATTGCCCATCTTTCTTTAGCCAAATTATAAAAATAAATAGCATATTCAAAACTTTTTTTTATATCCTCGTCAAATTGCGAATTGTAAAAATAATAATTTTCTTTATCGTAAAGTCCGGCTATGTAAATATAATTTTGAGTTATAAGATAATTAAATTGCATATGCATCAAATCTTTATATTTAGTATACGATTCTTCCGTTTCGATTATAGTTAAAGCTCTGTTTACAAAATCGAACGGCGCTTTTAAGGCTCTTTCCAAATAATCCACATTTTTAAGCATGTCGTATTCCAAATAATATGACGGGAGAGAATATAATCTATAATAATCTTCCGCATAAACTATATAACCGTAATCTTTTTTTTCTATTATTGTAGATTCTTTAAATCCTATTTTTGAATAAAGATTTAAACTAAAAATTATGAATATTAAAAAAATCGTTTTTTTCATTTTAATTTATATTTTATCTTATATTTTAATTATTATTAATATTAACGGTAAAAATGTATAATTCTTTACTTTCTTATTTTTTTATTCTTTTTATTTAAAGATATCCTTTCATATCGATACATAAATCTAATAATGCTATAGATAAAGCCGCTTCCAAAACGGGAATCGCCCTAACCGCTATGCAAGGGTCATGCCTTCCTTTTATTATAAGTTTATCTTCTTTTTTGGTTTTTATATTTAAAGTTAACTGCTCTTTTGCTATAGAAGGCGTGGGTTTTATGGCGACATTTACCACTATTGGCATTCCATTTGAAATTCCTCCCAAAATTCCGCCATTATTGTTGGTTTTAGTTTTTATTTTGTTATTTTTTATAGTATAAGCATCGTTGCATTCGCTTCCTTTATAGTGAATAAAATTAAATCCGAGTCCAAATTCCACTCCTTTAACTGCGGGAATTGCAAACATCGATTCGGATATTTTGCTTTCAATCGAAGAATAGAAAGGCTCTCCAAATCCTGCGGGCATATTAAAAGCGACTACCGTTATAATTCCGCCCACAGAATCCATATTCATTTTTGCTTCTTTGATTGTTTTTATCATCTCTTCCATCGCGTTATTATCGAATACAGATAACTCTTTTTTATAATTATTTACAAATTCTTTATAGCTTGGTAGTTTATTATTTGGATATTTATCTTTTATATCGTATATTTGTTTTATATGAGCGGCTATATTTATATTAAATTTTTCTTTTAACGCTATCTTACATAAAGCGCCCGCAAATACTATTGGAGCGGTAAGCCTTCCCGAAAAATGTCCTCCTCCTCTTATATCATTAAAATTTTGATATCTTATAGCCGCCGTAAAATCGCTATGAGAGGGACGAGGCATAATTTTTAAATTTTCATAATCTCCGCTTCTTTTGTTTTCGTTTCTTATTATCGCAGCTATAGGCATTCCCGTGCTTTTATTTTCAAGCAAACCCGAAAGAATTTCCACTTTATCTTTTTCGTTTCTTGTAGTCGAAATACTCGGATTTTTTGCCCGTCTTCTTTCCATTTCGGATTCTATAAAATATTCGTCAATTTTAATTCCATGCGGAAAACCGTCCACAACGCAACCGATAGCCTCTCCATGCGACTCTCCGAATAAACTTAATTTAATATTTTTACCAAATACGCTTCCCATAGTTTA
>CAZUEE010000181.1:0-3010 GCA_964619175.1 uncultured Brachyspira sp.
TAAAAATCTTAAGTTTATAGATTTTCCAATATTTTTAGCTATAATAGATTTAATTTCTATAACTTGATTTTATATTTAATTCATTGTATTATATGCAAAATAAAAGATACGAAAGAGTTTCGGGGAATAATTTTGGAAAATATTATAGATATAATTAATAAAGCTCAATTAAAATTTATGGATAAAGATATGTTTTTGTCTATAAGTTCTATTTGTTCTTTTATGCCTAAAAATATTACCGAAAATCCTAAATGGAAAGAATTACAGCCTTCTGCAAAGGAAATTTACAGGGCTTTAGTTACAAATTATGATTATGAATTGGGAATAGCGAGAATAACTCATTCGCAAATATTAAACGAAGCTGGAATAGGAGGAAACGCCACTATAGTTAAATCTCTAGATAGTTTGGAGGAAAACGGATTTATAATAAGAGTCGAATCGAAAACTAAAAGCCATAATTATTTAATGCCGTATCAGGAAAAGTTTTTTGCCGAAATATGCAACTTTGAGGTTAGAGATTTATCGGTTCTTTATACGGTAAAAAATAAAAGAGAACATAAATCGAAACAATCGGTTCATCCTTTGTTTTATAAGGTTTGTCAAAAGTTAAGTTGTTTGGGTATAGACACTCCTCATAAACTTATAGACAAATATTCTTCGGAAGGCAATCAATTGAGAGTTATATTGGCTATGTCAGAAGCAGTTTATATAGCCAAAAAATATAACTTAAAAAAAAATATGGACTTAAATAAGTATCTTATAGATTTATTGAAAAAAGGAAATATAAGAGATAATATATTCGATAACGAAACAATGAGTACTATAAGAAATATAATTATAAAAATTAAACAAAATATTACAGAGTAAAATTATGGCTACAAAAAAAACAAACAATAAAGAAGAAATTTCTAAAAAAACTTCCGCTATAAAAAAATCGGCGGAAAAAGAACGAGCGAGCAAAAGCAAAGAGTCTTTAACTTCAAAAAAGAAAATAGTCTCTCCCGTAAAAAAAACCGAAGGAAAATCATCCGCTAAAAAAATATCCGAATCCAAAACAGTTAAAAAAAGCGCGGATAATTCTTTAAATAAGAAAAGTTATAGAGCGAATACCATAAGGAAAATAGCGCCTATCAAAACGAACAATATTGAGAAAAAACCCGAAAGCGAATCGATTAAATTGTTAAGAGAAGCTATAAAGGCAAAATCTAAAACCGTATCGAAACCAGTAGCGGTAAAAAAACATTTGATAGTAAAAGACGGCGATGTGGAAGATAAAGCGGATAATATAAACGAAACCGATTCAAATTCTGCGGTTAGTTCGGTTATAAAAAAAGATACGGAGGATATACAAAAAACCGATTTCGTTTTTGATAAATTGGATAAAAAAGAAGAAGATGCAAATAAAGAAGTTATAGAAGAGACGGAAGAGAAAAAATCGGAATCGGAAAAAGAAAAACCCGAAGAAAAGAAATCCGAAAAAGAAAAATCAGAAGAGAAAAAATCGGAAACAAAAACTTTTACTAAAAGCACCTATAATAAAAGCGACATATTCAAAAAACATATTCATATAAAAAGCCCAATGGAATATGAGGAATTAAAAAGAAATATAGAAAAGTCAAAATTCAATCAAAGCGAAATTGACGATGCCATAGAAAACGCTGCTATGATAGAAGAAGATACTCCTGTGGAAGATTATAGCAAATATTCGAGTAAAAAATTGGAAGAGTTAAAGAGAAAAAATATACAAATAATAGAAACCGAAGATGAAATGAAATCGGGCGGAATATCCGAAATTGAAAGAAAACCAGCCGAACCTTATATAGCGCCTCCTCATTCTACGATTAAAAAAGAGAAAAAATCAAATAAATTAGTGGCTGCTATAGGAATTATAATAATAATATTGGGTTTATCATATTTGGGATTTCAGTTTTTTGGAAATAGAGACGAAAGCGTAGAAGACGGTTTTTATAATTTAGAAACTAATGAAATTGAAACTAACGATATTATATCGCCAATTACCAACTTTAACGATATTGAAATCGAAGAAGAAATTGACGGTATTACGAACGAAGTTTTTTCAACTAACGATATTGACGAGGTAACAATAGAACAAACTAATAATGACTCTTTACTAACTAATAATATTACGGCAACTTTAACTAATAATACAAATAACACGAATAATATGAATAATGCAACTAATATTATTAATAATGCCGAAATTCAATCGAATATTGCTCCTCAGCGACCGAATTTGCCTAATCCTCCCGTTGTTCCTAATCCTCCGCCAAGTCCCGCTTCTCAAAATACGAGTTCATATTTGGGTGGAAATACCTATAAAACTAAATGGAATGATACTTTAACTTCGATAGCTTCAAGCGAATTGGGAGATGCGAGAAGATGGCCCACAATTTATGTTATGAACGAAAATATTTTTCAAGACCCAGATTCTTTGGTATTCAATAAAAATATAAAACTTCCGGAAGGCGGAAAAAAAAGCGTTGGCAATATGAACTCTGAAGAAAAAAGAGCTTTATATAACGATTATATGAGGGTTTCTCAAGTATATTTAAATATGGGAAAAACTAATATGGCAAATCTAATGAGAAGCAGAGCTCAATCGATTATACAATAATTTTTATTTTTATATAAGAAGAAAAATGTTTAAGAAGAAAAATGTAATATTAGAATTCTCTTGTAAAGGCTGCGGAACATGTTGCAAAGAAAAAGGATATATATTTTTTAATGAAAGCGATATATCCAAAGCCGCAAAATATCTTAATATGAACTCTCTCGTATTTATAAACAAATATTTGGACTATGACGATTCTTTGGGATATAATATTAAAGTAGATAATGAAAATCGTTGTCATTTTTTGGACGAAAAAGATAAATGTTTGATACATAAAGCGAAACCCTCTCAATGTAAAACCTTTCCGTATTGGGATGAATATACCGACAAAAACGGAAATTTAATTTCGGGCAAATTCAAAAGACCATGCAAAGGCGT
>CAZUEE010000182.1:0-1397 GCA_964619175.1 uncultured Brachyspira sp.
CCTTGTCGTCGAAGTGTTCGCCGTTGACAGCGTCGATTTCACCGTGCTTGAATGTTATCTTGAGGGTGGTCTCAGGCTCTTTTGCCGTTACATGCTTCAGATATGCGCTTTCGGGTAGTCCCTGTGTAGGGTCGAGAAGTTCGCCGCCGCAGATGCTGGTGCCCCAGATGCCCACGTTGTAGGAGTATTTGAGCTTGGTGAAGTCGGCAGTGAATCCGTGCTGGTTGAGATAGTCGACTTCTTCCTGACGGCTCAGCGCGTGGTCACGTGTCAGCGTGATAATCTCCACACCTGGAGCCATCACCTGGAAAGTCATGTCAAAACGTATCTGGTCATTGCCGGCTCCGGTAGAACCGTGGGCTATGGCGTCGGCCTTTATCTCGTTGGCATAGCGGGCTATGGCTATGGCCTGGAATATGCGCTCCGACGATACCGAGATAGGGTAGCAGTTGTTGCGCAGCACGTTGCCGAAAATCATGTATTTCAGGCTCTTCTCATAGTATTCATGAGTCACGTTGAGAGTCACGTATTTCACGGCTCCGAGCTTATAGGCGTTTTCCTCGTTCTTCTTCAGCTGCTCAGGACTGAATCCGCCGGTGTTTGCGCAGGCTGCGTATACGTCCCAGCCGTCCTGGGCGAGTTTCATCACTGTGTATGATGTGTCAAGACCGCCGCTGAAAGCGACCACTACTTTCTTCTTTCCCATATCTGTAAGTCCTTTTTCTTTAGTTTCGTCTGTTTATTCTGTTATTTCCCGTCTATCTTTTTTATGCGCTCCAGCACCTCCGGTGCCAATTTTGCCGGCAGATGTTCTTCGGGTTCGAAGAGCATTGCGGTGCAGATGCAGTATTTGCGTCCCGTGCGCACGAGCACATCGTGGTTGATGCATCCCTCGCATCCGCGCCAGAAGCTCTCGTCATCGGTCAGGTCGTTGAATGTCACGGGCAGGTAGCCCAGCTGCGTGTTCATCTTCATCACTGCCGAGCCGCTGGTCAGCGAGAATATCTTGGCGTGCGGCCAGCGCACTCTGGCCAGGGTGAATGTGAGGTTCTTGATGCGTTTGGCGAGTCCGAGCCCGCGGAAGTCGGGATGCACTATCAGTCCTGATGTGGTGACATACTGCTTGTTGCCCCATGTCTCGATGTAACTGAATCCGGCGAACTTCTCGCCTTGCAAGGCTATCACGGCCTTGGCTTCCCTGATTTTTGTCGCTACGTATTCGGGCGAGCGTTTGGCGATGCCGGTTCCGCGCACTTTTGCGGCGTCGGCTATCGTTGTCAGTATGGTGTCGACATATTTTATGTGTGACTCATCGGCTACCATTACTTTAACTTCTTCCATGTTTTTGTATGCTTTGTTGTCTTTGTAATATTTGTATTCTATACCTTATTATATAT
>CAZUEE010000182.1:1407-3002 GCA_964619175.1 uncultured Brachyspira sp.
CCGCGCTGTTCAGCTGGTTGAGCTCTTCCATGAGCTGTTCCTTGTCTACTCCCTGGCGTATTACGATGAAGATGGTGTCGTCGCCGGCGATTGTGCCGAGTATTGAGGGCAGGTTGCTGTTGTCGATGTTGTAGGCTATGCTGCTCGCGTAGCCTGGACGGGTCTTTATCACAGCCATGTTGCCTGAGAAGTTTATTGATATGAATCCTGGAGTGCTGGCCATGTCTGACAGGGCTACTGGCTTGTGGACACGCCGGTACATTGTCTCATTGGGCAGTACGTAGACATATTTCCCGCTCATGGTGGCGGCTTTGGCCACTTTGAGTTGTTTCATGTCGCGGCTTAGTGTGGCCTGCGTGAGTTTGTAGCCTTCGAGCCGCAATGCCTGCAGCACTTCCTCCTGAGAACCCATCTCGGTCGATGATATGAGGTTCTTCAGTGTCTCCAATCGTCTGTCCTTTACCTTCATTCGCTGTATTTTTATTCGTTTGATGATGCAAAATTACAAATATATTCGCTAACAAACAAAACTTATTGCATAAAAATGAAATAATATGGAGCAAAACAGCCTTATATTGCATGGGTAAGTCTTATGTCGTGTATTTCTGCACTGTGTAAGTGTACGGTTATAGATCGTGAAGATTCTATTCAGTATAACGCGAGGATATATGTTTATCCATTGTATAAACAGCTTGTCTTTCATCGTTCGTCAATTGTCGTACGATTGTACGTCAGTTGTCGGACGATTGTACGACAGTTGTCGAACGATTGTACGTCAATTGTCAAACGATGAAAGAACGTACATTGTTTAGGGTCTGACGATACTGTTTTAAACGTGGCAACAAATATATCCTTATGATAGTATGGCATATTTCGCCGGATATTCATAAGCGTTTGTCGGCAACCGTAATGTCATAAACTGACAAATGTCTTAATAAGACTGTCATAAAGGTTACAATAATGTCACATTATGCGCTTTTTTGAATACTTTTGTTGTCCGTTAAGTTTTATTTTGCTACTTTTGCAGCTATTAATTACTCAGAACGATAACAAATAACAAAATGCACCTATATCTATTTAGGAAGAAGAGCCTGATAGCGACAGGACTGCTGCTGATGGCTTCATCGGCAGCGATGGCACAGGATGTGATTTCAGGAAAGGTGACCGACGGCCAAGGCGACCCGCTCGTAGGAGTGAGTGTAAAGGTCGAAGGCACCAATACCGGTACACTCACTGATGCCGAAGGAAATATTCGCTCAATGTGAAACGGGGCACACGCCTCAACGTGAGCTATGTGGGATTTCTGCCGCAGACAGTGAAAGCCGGACGTGATGTCACACTGAAAGAAGACCCCAAGACTCTCAACGAAGTGGTAGTCGTCGGCTATGGAACCATGCGCCGTAAGGATGTCACATCATCTATAACGACGGTCAGCTCCAAAGACCTCAACCAGGGCGTATACACCGACCCGGCACAGATGCTGCAGGGCAAGGTGGCCGGTCTGATGGTCTCTACATCGGGCGACCCGAGCGGCAGTCCGTCGATAACTCTGAGGGGAGCTTCCTCTCTGCGTGCTGGCGAGGCAATGCAGCCTT
>CAZUEE010000183.1:0-2998 GCA_964619175.1 uncultured Brachyspira sp.
AAGATAACAAAAATTTAAAAATTGTCAACTATTTTTATATGTTTTTATACTTTTCGTCTATTCCTTTTATAATATTATTAAATTTTTCTTTAAGCATAGCCGTTCTTTTTTTCTGCCACATTATATATATCGCTATAGAATAACAAATTAAAGAAACTATAGTCATAAATAAAAACGCCGCAAAATAAGATATGTTCGAAGCTATATATCCGAATATGAAAGGCATTATTAAAGAAGCGGCTCCCGTTAATGTCTCGTTTATAGCGACATTCGATGTAGAATTTTCTTGGTCTGCTAAAGCGTAATATAATCCGAAAAAATATCCGAAACCACTTACAAAACCCAAAAACAAAAACGAAATTAATAGCAAATAAAAATTGCTCGTTATTAAAATAATACTCAACGCGATTGGAGTTAATAATCCTACTATTGTGAACGCTCTTTTTCTCTCTAAAAATTTAATGTGAAAAGCGCTTATTAAAGAACCGAAAGCCATAAATCCAGCCAAACTTCCAGAAAGAAATCCGGCTAAAGCTTTTGAAAGATTTAATTCTTTTATTCCGTAATCTATAAACATAAATCTTAATGTATGCAAAATAGCGGCTCCTACAAAGATTATAAGCCATCCTATATATACTTTATATCTCGGCGCTCTCATAAAAGGTTCTTCCCATTTATTTTTATTGCTTTTAAAATGCAAATGTCTTGACATATAAAAAAGACTAAACATTAAAACGCTTATTAATATTACGATTATGAAACCGATATTCGGATTTAATTCGTATACCAAACCGCTTATTGTAGGTCCTATTGCAAGTCCCAAAGTCCAAGAAAATATAAATAATCCTCCACTTATTCTTATTGGCAAATCTTTTGAAACCGAATCGAGCAAAGACTGAAAACATACGAAAAATATTGTCGTGCTTATTCCGTATAAAAAAGAATAAAACAACGCGATTTGTAAATTCATAAATAATATGCATAAAAAACTTATGACAGCTTGCATACATGCTTCGATGTATAATAATTTAGGGTAAAAAATTTTAGATATTTTTAATTTTGAAAAAGTTCCCGCGCAAACCATCATACCCATACCATAAAACACGGCTAAAAGAGAGATAAAAAACGCGTTCGCTCCTATCTCCGACAAATTGATAACTAAAACCGAACTGAATATGCCCGAACACAAATAAAGAAGAAAAGGCATAGAATAAACTAAAGCTATCATTAAATTAAAACCTCCTAATAATACATTGTTAGTTTTATAAAAACCGACTTTTAAACTACATATTATATCATTATAAAAAAATAATACGACTAATTTAATACATTTTTAATTGACATAAATATAATTTAAAATATAATTTCGTCAACATAATTCTAAATTATAATTAAGAGGGATTGAAATGAAAAAAATATTTTTCGTAATATTTATTGTTATCGCTTCTTGTTCGCAAAATGAAAATATTGACGCTATATATGTTAATTTGGGAGCAGAACCTAAAACTATAGACCCCGCTTTGAATATAACTTTGCAAGGCTCTACTTATGTCACGCATTTGTTCGAATGCCTTACCACAAAATATAAAGATATAGCGATTAAGCCAGGAGCCGCTGAAAGTTGGGATATTTCCGAAGACGGTTTAACTTATATATTTCATTTAAGAACGAACGGAAAATGGTCGGACGGAAAACCTCTTACTGCGCATGATTTTGAATATTCTTGGAAGCGAGTTGTAAATCCCGATACGGCAAGCGAACCGAGTTATTTATTCGAACCTATACTTAATTTTTCCAAAGTAAATTCTGGCGAAATCGATGTGGAAGAATTTGGAATTAAGGCTTTAGATGAATTTACTTTGGAGGTTAAATTAGAATATCCTACGGCATATTTTTTGGAATTGGTTAATTTGCCCGTTTTTTCGCCCGTTAGAGAAGATATAGTCGAAAAAAATCCGGACGATTGGACTATGAATCCTAAAACTTGCATAGGAAACGGCGCTTTTAAAATGTTTGAAAGAAAACCGGATGAAAGTATAACGGTTGTAAAAAATACAAATTATTGGAATAAAGATACCATCGTAGCCGAGAAAATTAAATTCGTATTAATGGATAATCCGAACTCAGCAGTAGCCGGAGTAAAAGAAGGCGCTTTGCATTTTTCGGATACTTTTCCTTGGCAAGATATAGATATTTTGAAAGAAGAAGGTTTAATAGATATCGCAACTAGAATAGGAACTCAATATTACGCTTTGAATACGACAAACGAAATTTTAAAAGATAAGAGAGTAAGACGCGCATTATCTTTGGCTGTAGACAGGAATTATATTGTTAGAAATATAGTTAAATCGGGAAAACCGGCGGGAGCTTTAGTGCCTCGAGGAGTGACGGATATTAAAGGAGATTTTAGAGAAAACGGAGGAGAATATATAAGCGTTGACCCGAAAGATTATGCGGATAATGTTAAAGAAGCGAAACGACTAATGGAGGAAGCGGGATATCCAAACGGCGATAATTTCCCCGTGCTTGAATTTTACATTACATTTAATAACGATATACCGATGTTCGAAGCGGTTCAGAATATGTGGAAAGTTCATCTTGGAATAGATATTAAACTTACTCAAATGGAATTCGCTCCTTTTATCAACGCTTTCAGAACGGAAAGAAATTATACTATGGCGGGGACGAGCTGGACGGGAAGCTACAACGACCCTACCACATTTTTAAGTATGTTTGTAAGTTATTCTTATAAAAATCATTCTTTGTTTACCAATAAGGATTTTGACGAGGAGATTCTAACAGCATCAAAAACCATAGACCAAAATATCAGAATGCCGGCTTTACATAGAGCGGAAAAAATTCTTATAGAGGACGAAGCGGTTATAATTCCTATTTATTATTACGAGCCTCCCGTATTGAAGAGTCCAAAATTGAAGGATGTTTTTTATATACCTTTTGCGCAGTATAAATTTTCTTATTCTTATTTGGAGAAATAATT
>CAZUEE010000184.1:0-2965 GCA_964619175.1 uncultured Brachyspira sp.
AATGGTGGTTGAATACCAGAGTAGAATATGCCAGCAACGGTAACCATACCCATCAATGGGAAGACGATGTCAATGCAGCCGGAGACACGCTCAACGTACAGTCTATAGGTGAGAGGAATGACAATAAACGCATTAATGTAATGCAACAAGTATTGGCAAACTACAGGCTGCCGTGGGGAGACAATTTGGAAATGCAAGGTCTGGCAACTTATACACGAAACTTTGATGACAATGGGGCACGACAGGAGTCTTTGCGATTCCCGTTGGCAGGACGGGCAGATGATGTCAACAGGCAGTCGCAGTCGCCCTACAACGGTCTGGGGTTGAATGGCTATGTTACCTATCAGTTACATGCCTTGAACAAATGGGAATACGAGGCTAAATATGCCTTGACGCACATTTCTGATCATAATCGGTACGACAGATTCATCATAGAGGATGCCGGTCAAAGGCAAGATGACGATAACACCCGGCGCAAAAGGTCGATGGATGACTCCCATTTCCTGACCCTACGTGCCTATCGTTATTCACAAGTGGAAGACAAGTCTACATGGATTGACGCAAGTCTGTCGGTTCATTATGATGCCAAGCACCTGCGTTGGGCAGGCGTTAGTGACACCATCATCAACGACAGCTATTTCTCACTGCTGCCACGCTTCACATTGCAAAAAAGCTCACGCAAAAGCATCACCAACGTACAGTTTCTTACGGACATGACAATCCCCGATTTGGAGGAGAAAGTCAGATATGTAAATACGGAAAATCCCATGTCATACAAGTTGCCAAATGACAATCTCAAACCTGAACACAGATATGAGCTTAACGCATATCAAAGCTTTTTAAGGCAAAGGTATAATCAGGTCTTTACCATTGACATAACAGGTGCTTTTCGTCACAGGGCTATAGGATTAAGGCAGGTCTACATCGTGAATACAGGCAAATACTTGTCAATGAAGGACAATGTCAATGGCAATTATAATCTTGGAGCTTGCATCACTTTCAACCGGGACATTGACTCCCTTCGGCGTTTCCGCTTTGAGAGCCGGATGAGGTTTGACTTCATACACAGTGAAGGTTATGACCTCGTGAGTGCGGAAGACGACCGCGACGGTGTCAGAAAGTTGACTGGTGGGAGCTTGCTGTCAAAGGTTGACAACTTGATGCCTTCCATACGGCTACAACTCAAGTATTCACATCATCTTGTGGATGCTGCCCTTTCCGGACAATTGAAATACCATCAAGCCATTTCCGGCAGCCTTTCGTTTGCCACCATCAATGCATTTACCTTCGATTATGGCCTCTCAGCTCAGCTTCAGTTGCCGTTATCGCTGCATTTAGCCGCTGACGCACGGGTGTACAGCAGAAAAGGCTATCTCGACAAGTCTTTGAATTCAGACGACTTCGTATGCAACCTTTCCCTCAGCCGCGCCTTCATAAAGGGCAGACTTACAGCAAGGCTCGAATGCTTCGACATCTTCCATCAGCTCGGCAACGTGACTTATTCTGTCAATGTGCTCGGGCGAACGGAGACAAGGGTAAAATCACTCCCCGGCTATGTCATGCTTCATGTAGCCTACAGGCTGCACATCAATCCTAAAAGGAAGTAAGTATACCATTGATTTACATATTGAACGTTGTAATCTTATAGCAAAAGGTCTTTCGTTAGTTAGAGAATGATTAAACTCTATTTAGCGAAAGATTGTGCAAACCAAACGCAATCAAGCTCGCTTGAATTGCTGAGGTGCAGCCAATCTTATCCATAGATCTTTTGTTAGCTTGAAAAATCAATAGGTATTATTCAAAACATCATCTGTTTGAAATCGGCCAGTTTTATGATGCGCAGTCATTTCTATGAAGCCGTTTCCATGTATTGTCAGTAGCAGAAATATATTGACAGTTGAAATATGACTATTGCTGCTCCAACAGGTTGAAAGGCATATACTTATGGGTCGTAATTAAAGGTTAATGCAGTTTCAAAGTGGATTTCATATTTTGAAACACACAGTTTCAAGCCGTTGAAACGGGGCGTTTCAAGCGTGTAGAACGGGTCGTTTCAACTAAGTGAAACTGCAAATGCACCTATGTGTATGTAGCAGCATGATGGTATGGCATGGCACTTGCGGTCTTTATGAGAAATCGTAGGAGTCTACATAGTGGTCAAAGACCAGATTCTCGGTGTAGCCAAAATGCCTGAAAAGAGAAATTATCCATTCCTGTTGTTCGGGGGTGAGCATCTTCTTTCCACTGTTGTAGCGGTAATATTTCGAATGGCCTCCAAGGAAGAACTTGATTTTAACGCGTATCAAGCTTTCGTCCTTGCTCTTTATGTCATGAAATATGGTATTGAACCCATAGGCGAGGCGCACTCTGCGTATTTTCTTGAAGTATGGGCATCGGCTTGTTTTCAGAGCGTTGGGGAACACTGTATAGCCGGCAGTCTTGTCATCAGGTATATGCTGTGATGACAAGTGGCGTATGCATTCGCTGGCTTTGGAGCAACTGTCATTGAAGCAGAAGCACCATGGTGACGGCAGCATGTCGTATGAGAATTCAAAATCTTGTTCCATATCGCAAAGTTAGTAAAAAATAATATGAATTATGGAATGGATCTGGAAGAAAAATGAGATTATTGTTCTCACTTGTATAATTCTTCGTTACGAAATTTTTCACAAAGATAAAATGAAGGGAAACTTTGCCATTTAAAACTTTCTATATATCTTTGCGAAAAATTTCGTAACGAAAACTTTCGCAAGCGATAACGGAGGGAAAGTTTGCTTTCTTTTTGCTAAGCGCGGCAAAGTATATTCAAAACTTTAGCAAATGAATAATCCTTTTAAATTCGGCACATTAGTCGATGAACCATATTTCACTGACAGGACAGAAGAACTTGCACGTATAGGCCAGTTCCTTAAGAGTGAAAACCATTTTGTCCTTATCAGTCCCCGGCGATATGGCAAGTCAAGCC
>CAZUEE010000185.1:0-2832 GCA_964619175.1 uncultured Brachyspira sp.
CTTTTTAGCGTATATACTATAAGTCCTATGAGTAAATATAAAGAAGTCGTATATTTTGAAATTAAACAAGGCGAAGGCGCAAATTCTATAGCTAGAAAACTTAAATTGCAAGGGCTAATTAGAAATGCAAAATTATTTTCTTTGATGTCAAAATATTTAAAATACGACAGAAAACTTTTGAGCGGATATTACGAATTAAATAAAACTATGAGTATGATTGACATAATGAAGCATATAAACAGCGGAAAACAGGTAATGGCTAAACTTACTATAACCGAAGGAAAAAATATTTACGAGATAGCGAATTATTTGGAAGTAGAAAATTTTACGACAAAAGAAGAATTCTTAAAATTATGTTACGATAAAGAAATATTGCAAAAATATAATATCCCGGCAGAAAGCGTAGAAGGTTATATATTCCCTTCGACTTATTATATAGTAAAAGGAAATCATCCAAAAGTATTGATTACTTTAATGATAGATTCTTTATTTAAAGAATTCCCGAGAGAAGATTTTGAAAATAGAGCGAAAAAATTAGGATACAATTTACATGAAGTTTTAACTATGGCATCGATTATAGAAAAGGAGATGGGACCTTTGGACGACCCGAAAATAATATCTTCCGTATATTATAATAGGCTTTCTATAGATATGAGACTTCAAGCCGACCCCACTACTATTTACGCTATGACTTTACAAAAAGGCGAATCTATAGAAACGGTTAGAGCCAAAGATATAGCAGATGCAAATAGATTAATGCAAAACCCGTATAATACTTATCTTACGAAAGGGCTTCCTCCTGCGCCTATATGTTCGAGCGGAGTTAAAGCTATAGAAGCGGCGCTTAATCCTGCAAAAACGGATTTTTTATTTTTCGTAGCGGACGGCACAGGAAAACATGCTTTCACCAAAACTTACGAGGAACATCTTAAAAATATAGAAAAATACAGATAATTATATTAAAAAATAATTTTAAATAATTCAACCGTTGTCTATTTAATTTATTAATCAACACTATTCTATATAGGCATATCCAAATTTATGTTTAGCCAAATTATCGTATATAACGCCTTTTAATTTTGGGCTTATCAAAGTTGGCGTGGCGTAAAAATATAAAGGTATTATAACATTATTATTCATAAATATAGTTTCAGCCTTATGCATTAAATCCATTCTTATATTTTGGTCTATAGTTTCCATTGCATTTTTAAGCAAATTGTCGTATTCTTTATTAGTAAATAATGCATGATTTTGCGGGCTATAACTTAAAAACATCCCTAAAAAAGTCATAGGGTCGTTATAATCTGCAGTCCATCCGCTTCTTCCAATAGTATAATTTTTATCGGTATATAGAGTTTGTAAAAATACTGCCCATTCCTGTTGACTAATAGAAGTGTCTATTCCTAAATGCTCTTTCCACATTTGTTGCACAGCTTCAAAGATTGGAATCTCCTTATTGGCATCCACTAAAAATTGAAGAACTGGGAAATTCTTTCCGTTTGGATAGCCGGCTTCTGTCATTAATTTTTTAGCCATTTCAACATTATTTGAATAATCTTCTTTATTTACGCTTATATAATCTCCGCCCATTTCTCTAAAATCTTCATTATTTATATCGGGTGCTCCGTAAGGGACGAAAGCTCCAGCTGGAGTTCCGGATTTAACTATATTTTCTATTATATAGTTTCTGTCTATAGCCAAAGATAAAGCATGTCTTATTTTAGGATTTTTTAGAACTTCGTTTGTGTTATTTAAAGCATAATAATAAGTTCCAAGTCTTTTTACAAATTGCAATATTCCTTCATTTCTTAAAGAATCTATATCTTGAAACGGAACTCTATCGGAAAAATGCAAAGAACCGTCTTTAACGCCCGCTACCGAAGCTGTCGGATTTTCCATTAAAACGAAAGTTATTTTTTCAGGAACTAAATTTGAATAATCCCAATAATTTGTATTTTTAATCATTATTATATCACTGTCTATATTTCGCTCTATCATAACATAGGGACCGTTGCCTATATAGGTTTCGGGATTCATAGTCCAATTATTGCCGTATTCTTCTATAATATCTTCTCTAACGGGATAAAAAGTAGGAAAAGCGGTGAGCTCTAAAAAATAAGCCGTAGGTTTTTCTAATATCACTTCCAAAGTATAATTGTCTATAGCTTTTATACCTAAAGCATTTAAATCCAATTTACCAGCATTTATATTCATAGCATTTTTTACTGGCTCGAATTGATAACTGTATTCGCTTGCGGTTTCTGGGTTTACAGCTCTTTGCCAAGAATAAACGAAATCTGAAGCGGTTAAAGGTTTGCCATCCGACCATTTGCCGTTTGTTCTCAAATGGAATATAAATTTAAGCCCGTTATCTGAAACTTCCCAACTTTCGGCAGCACCTCCCACTAATTCTCCATCTTTATTTTTAGTGGCAAGCCCTTCAAATGCATGTATTATATATACAGATGCATCCGAAGCTTTATTTAAAATCGGGTCAATAGTTTGAGGTTCGGGACCGACATTTATAAATAGTCCACCAGCGGAACTTTTAGGTTTATCAACTTCCGAACATGAAACAAATATAGTGGCAATAAATAAATAAAAAATAATTTTTTTCATTTGCATTTCTCCTTTATTTAAAAGTAGTTAAGAATTAAAATAATAAAAAGTTTATAAAAATACTATACTATTTATGCAAAAAATCAATTGCTTAATAATAAAAAATAATTAATAAAAATAATAAAAAACGCATACACCTTTTAAGTATATGCGTCTAATTATATGAGGTTTAAATTGAAGTATTATTAGCCTTTATTCATTTTAAGCTATTTC
>CAZUEE010000186.1:0-2785 GCA_964619175.1 uncultured Brachyspira sp.
ATACTCGGAAGACCTAATGTTGGAAAGTCAACGCTTTTCAATAGATTAGTCGGAAGAAGAAAATCTATAGTCGATTCTACGGCGGGAGTGACGAGAGATATAAGCGTAGCGAAAACTTATATAGACGATATAGAATTTAATATATTCGACACGGGCGGATTGCTCGATATAAGCGAAGATATTTTAAATGAAAAGGTGAGGGAGAAAGCTTTAAAAACTGCAACCGAAGATTCGGATATACTTTTATTTTTAGTGGACGCTCATCAAAGCCATCCTGACGATAAACATTTTATAAACGCTGTAAGAAAGTCGAACAAACCGATAATACTAGTCGTTAATAAAGTTGATGCGATTTCGCATAATCAATTAATAAACGAATTCTATTTACTTGGCGTAAAAGAAATGGTAGGCATAAGCGCCGAACATAATAAAGGAATAGAAGATTTAAAAGAAAAAATCATTAATATATATAAAAGGTTTAATACGAAAGAATTAAAAAAAATAATTGAAGATTCGGAAAATGAAAATTTAAAAAAAGATGAAGAGATTTATAAAGAAAGTAATAAAGAAAATAAAATAAATATAGCGATAGTGGGAAAACCTAACGCGGGAAAGTCGACTCTTTTAAATACTTTAATAGGAAAAGAAAGAAGCATAGTCTCTGATATTGCGGGAACGACCAGAGACCCGATAGACGAAACTTTTAATTTTAATGGAGATGAAATTTGTTTGATAGACACGGCTGGAATAAGAAAAAAGAAAAATGTGAATACCGATATAGAATATTATAGCGTAAATAGGGCGATAAAATCCATAGAGGCTTCCGATGTTTGCATACTAATGCTGGATGTTTTAGAAGGTTTAACCGAACAGGATAAAACAATAGCAAATCTAATAATAGAAAGAAAAAAAGGAATCGTAATAGCTGCAAATAAATGGGATATAAGAGAGAAAGGTATAACTTGGAACGATTATCAAAATTATATGAAAGAAACTTTCCCCGTTTTAAATTATGTTTTTTACGCTAGAGTGTCGGCTACAAGAAAAAAAGACGCCGAAAAACTTTTATCGTTGGCTGTTAGAGTAGCGAAAACAAGACGACAGAAATTTGAAACTCATCCGCTTACGGAAACTTTTGTGAGGGCTACAAGAGAATACACGATAACGGCTGGAGGAAATCCCTTTAAGATTTTTTACGCCACACAAACGGGAATCAATCCGCCGACTTTTGCCATATTTTGCAATCATCCTCAAAAATTAAATTCTCATTATAAAAGATATTTAGAAAATAAATTCAGAGAGATATTTGATTTTAGAGGAACTCCAATAATTCTTAATTATAAAAAGAGAGGTAAAAAAAATGACGATTAAAATAATTATAAGCGTATTAATATCGTATTTAATCGGAGCTATTCCTTTTTCGTTTATTATAGGAAGAGCTAACGGACATGATGTGAGGCATGAAGGAAGCTGCAACCCGGGAGCTAGCAATGTTTTGAGATTATGCGGAAAAAAAGCGGGAATACTCGCATATTTCTGCGATATCGGCAAAGGAATGATTGCGGTTTTAATTCCTTCGCTTATATTGAAAGGAGAAAAAAATATTTTAATCGTATGCGCCGTAGCTGCTATAGTGGGGCATGTGTTTTCAATATTTTTAAGTTTCAAAGGCGGAAAGGGAGTTGCCACAAGCGCAGGTTCGATGTTTATGCTTGCTCCTATAAGTTTGATTATAACGATGATATTTTTCTTTATAGGTTTATTCGCCTCAAAAAAAATAGTCGCCATAGGAAGCACGGTTGGAGCGATAATGTTTCCTATAGTTTTAACTGTTTTGTATTTTAAGATTAATTTTTTGTATAGAATATTTTTTAATTTAGATTATAAATTCTTGCTGCCAATAACCATACTTTTGGCTTTATTTATAATAATAAAACATATACCGAATTATAAAAGATTATTAAAGGGCGAAGAAAATAGTTTTTCAAAAAAATAATTTATCAATTTATAATAAAATATTAAAATCGAAACTATTTTATCGCCGATTTGTTTTTTATTTTATTTTCCGAATACAGCTTCGTAATCTTTTTTAAATTTCTCTATTCCTTGTTCTGTTAAAGGATGTTTTGTCATCTGTTCTATAACATTATAAGGAACTGTGGCTATATCCGCTCCGGCTAATGCACATTCCGTAACATGTATTGGATGTCTAACGCTCGCCGAAATTATTTCCGTATCTATATCATGCGTGGCGAAAATATCGGCTATTGTTCTTATAAGTTCGAGTCCGTCTGTAGAAATGTCGTCTAATCTTCCCAAAAATGGCGAAACATAAGTGGCGCCAGCTCTTGCGGCAAGTAGCGCTTGGTTGGCGGAAAATATTAAAGTGACATTGGTTTTTATTCCCTCTTTTGAAAGGACTTTTACGGCTTTTAATCCTTCTACAGTCATAGGAATTTTTACGACCATATTTTTGTGAATCTTGGCAATCTCTCTCGCCTCTACAATCATATCTTCGGCTTTTACGGTAGTCGCTTTAACTTCTCCAGAAATTGGACCATCGACTATCGATGCGATTTCTTTAATTACATCGTTAAAGTTTTTTCCTTCCTTTGCTATTAAAGACGGATTTGTCGTCACGCCGCATATAACTCCCATATCGTTTGCTTTTTTTATATCTTCCACATTTGCCGTGTCTATAAAAAATTTCATAACAATTTTCTCCTAATAATTTATTTTTGTACATTATATAACTTTATAAAAATTTAATCAATCTTAATAATAA
>CAZUEE010000187.1:0-2721 GCA_964619175.1 uncultured Brachyspira sp.
AATTTTATTTTTCAATAAAGTCAATCCATTTATTATACACTTCTTTGATTTCGTTATCTAAATAACTCATAGCCTTTTCTTTTATTTCATTAGGAATTTCGTATGCGCCTTCTGCAATGCTTCCCGTAATCGCAGCAAGGGTATCGCTATCTCCTCCAATGGATATTGCATTTCTTATCGCATCTTCAAAATCGGCACTTTCAAGAAAAGAAACTATAGCTTGAGGAACCGTCCCCTGACAACTCACATCGAATTTATAAGAAGTGCGAATTTCATCCAAAGTAAAATTTAAATCGTAATTATATCTTTTTTCGATTTCATTTTTAAGAATTTTTTTGTATTCGTCTATAGCGTTTTTAGATTTTCCATGACGCATATAAAATATTGATATAGCCGTAGCTTGCGCTCCCTTTATTCCTTCGGGATGATTATGAGTTACTTCAGCGGACGCTTTCGCCAATTCTTCCGTTTGTTTTATCCCTTCTTCTATTGGAATATTTAATTCTGCAATCCATCCGCATGGAGACACTCTCATTGCAGAACCGTTTCCAAAACTGTTATAAGGTTTGCTATCTTCTGGTTTAAGCGTAAGCCATTTTTTAAAAGAATCGCCATAACCAGCGTTGGGGTAAATCGCTCCGTATTTTTTCATGTATTTTATATAATCTTCCGATTTGCCGCCTTCCATAATAGCTTTAGCAACGGCAATCGTCATAACCGTGTCATCCGTAAAAAACATTTTGTTTGAAAATAAATTAAAGTCTTTAGTTTTAATATTATTCCATTCATAAATAGAACCGATTATATCTCCGATTATCGCTCCAAGCATTATAGCCTCCTTTGTCAGTAATAATTTAATTATATCATAAGATTTTTAATTTTATCTTTAAAATTTTCCTCTGATTTATTTATATCTTTTTTAAATTCGTTCATATTGGCGAAATTTTTATTTGATATTAAAAAAGCATATTTATAAATAGCAGCCTCATGATTTATATTATTTATTTTATTATTTACAGTTTCTATTTCTTCTTTATTGCAACCGAATTCTTCACTTTCACAAGGATAGACAAAACCGCCGATTTTAGCTCCCAAAGTATAAACATAGGATATTATTTGATGTTTATCGTTGCTATCAATTTTTTCATTATCTTTATCTTTATTATCTTTATTTAATCTTTTATATTTTGTATCCAATACTATTTTTTTGTTATCGTTATAAAAGTCGGGGTAAACGTCCCATTTCTTTTCTAAAAGATTAATACCGTCCGTTCGTTCTTTATTTCTTGGATGTTTAAAATCCAAATCTTTATCTTTTAATATAGTCCAAATATATTCTTCCCAAAGATATGCTCCGTCAAATAATATGCCGTAAATTTTATCTTTTTCTTTTCCATATTTTATTTCCTCATGTCTCAATATTTGAATGCATATTTTTCTTAAAGGTTCGTATTCGTAAAAATACGGATGATTTAATTTTTTCAAATTTTTATTTATTACGCTTTGCCTTTTATTTTTGTCGTATCTTGGAGTAGCTTCAATCATTTGCGACATAGAAATTTTTAATTCTTCGTTTATATTTAAAATTCCTCTATTTTTAGAATTAATATATTCTATAGTATGTCTTATAAGTTGAGTTATATTATTATCATAGCTATATTCTCTCGTTTTATAGGCGATTTTTCCATTGAAAGGAATATTTTTTCTAATATGTCGATTAATATCTATAACGCCTCTGACATTTGCATCGTTATATTCTCTTTTTTGATAGCTTTTAAAAATTCCTTGCCTCATAGCTTTACTAAAAAAATGAATAAACATATAAATTAAAAAATCAAAAGAATTATCTTTATCAGTCGAATGTTGTAAATCGAATACATTAAAACATAAAACTTTTTGAAGCATATAGTGAAGAAAATAATCTTTATCGCCAGAAGCAAATCTTGAAGTAATTTTTATTTGAGTATCGTTATATCCGATAAAACCCATTATATTATTTGTTTTTATTTCGTCATTATAAATATTAAAAATAGTTTTATTTTTGTTGATATATTTACTATTATCTAAATCGCTTTGAAATATCAATAAATTATCGTTTTTCGCTATATGTTCTATTGTTTTATGGGATATTTCTTTTAATGAATTTATAATATTTTCTATGTCTTTGTCAGAAACTTTTTTATTTTTTAATTTTTCTTTTATTTTATTAATAGACTTACGACTATTATCTTTTACTTTTATATTTTCCTGAAACATATTTAACGCCGACATTATCAAGTATATTATTTATCATTTCATCAACATTTAAATATTCAATTTTATCACTTATATGTTTATCTTTTCTTGGTTTTATAGCATATCCCCAAGCATATATTTCGCCGTTTCTCTCTAATAAAATAATATCATTTTCTTTAACTTCTTTTATTGTATTCAAATTGTTTTTAACGAATTGAGGAGCGTTAGCTAGAAAATATTCGCTTTGCATAATTGCCATGTTATGTTCTATAGCTCTTTTATATATCTTGTCTGCTTGTATAATAAATCTATAAAAATTTCTACTCATATAAAACCTTTAAATTTTATAAATTTTACATAATACATTATATATCAAAAAATTTATATTTCAATTTTAAAGAATAATTATTAAAAGGTATTATTTTTAATTAAAATATTTTACCTCTTAAAATATTCTACCGCAGACTTAAACATTTTTATATCATA
>CAZUEE010000188.1:0-2716 GCA_964619175.1 uncultured Brachyspira sp.
TTACTTTGGCTACTTCTAGTAATGACAATTTATTTTTATCTTAAAACAAAACTTCTCGTTTCTATAGAAGGACTTTCATCCGCTATAAAAGATTCCATTACAATAATATATTCGCCTACGGGCAAATTTGCCAAATCCTCTTTTGGTATCGTTAGTTTAAAAATCTCGCCTTCCAAATTTGCATTATATTCAATCTCTCCGCCTCTTTGTAGTTGAAGCAAAACCTTAACTTTAGTATTAGAATCTGGAAGTTCCAAATTATTATTAGGATAATCGTAGGAAGAAACATATATATCTATATTTATATCTTCGTTTTTATTTGCTATAGAAGGCATATCGATATCTTCTATTTTTGTCATTTTCGTAGATAATTTTTCTATCCAATATTCCGCCGTTTCAGAATAATCTTTAAATGCGGAAAGTTCTATATAATTCGCTCTGGCGTCTATCTTCGATATAAAGAAAGGTCCGTTCGATATATATGCATGTCCGTAATTGTCGATAAAATCTATAGCTGCTTGATACCTTTTTACGGCTTCTTCTTCGTTTATCCACATTTCTATTCCTGTTGGGATATATTTTAAGTCTCTCATTTCGATTAATTTTTCTTTTATATCCGATACGCAAGTAGGATTTTTAACATCTATAGCCGTAAGAGATTGGTCTTGAGATATTGTATAAACATTTCCAGATTTCGAGCCTTCCAAAATCAATTTCATTATCGCTTCGTTTATTTCAAAAGGAATCACGGTGTTTCTGTTAGGATTTCCTATTTTAGGACTAACCGTAAGGTTCGCCAATTGTCTATCCATATCCATAGGAAAATAATAATTTCCATAAAGCGTAAAACTTCCGTCTTCGTTTAAAATGCTTCCAACCGCTCCGTCCATAGCTGGCGCGTATCTTCCAGCCATAGCAGAATCGTAATATTTGTCGTTATCGCTCGTTTTGGTTACTATATTCGCTATAAACACGCTTCCATACATTAAATCTACCAAAGAAGATTCTATTCCATGATGCCATTTAAAATATTTTGGTTTGAAGTTGCATTTTATATAAGCTTTCAAATTGTCAGATTTTTTATATTCCACATTTCCGCCTTTGCTTATAATCGTTAAACCTTCTTCCCATTTTTGAGTATACGGATTAAACATTATAGCATTTTTAGGAACATCCACCGTGCCGACAGGTATTCCTTCTCGTCCGGCAACAACTCCAATTTCAACCGTATTTGTGTCGATTTCTCCGAGCCTAAATATATCTTTTGCCGTTGAAGGAGATTCGAATGTAGAACCAGAATCGCTGCAAGAACCGATTATTACTCCAGAATACGCGTCTGCAAATCCGCCCACTCCAACGGGGTCCCATGGAGACATAAATAAAGAGCCTTGAGCCGAATGTTGAAGAACCCTTAAAATTTTCTCTCCTCTTCTATTTGGTTTTACATCGGCGCTTCTTATAGACCAATCGTTTATTCCGTCTCCGACTCCGTAAAGCATTCTTCGATTGAATCTTTCTTTATTTGCCACAAAAAATTGAGTTTGAGCGTTTAAATATATTCTAATGGAATCTTGCAAACCAATCTCTTGCAAACGAATATTTCCGCTCCAATATTCTTCCGAAGTTAAAAAATATCCGTTATAATTTTTATCGCTTATTCTTGACGCTTCTCTATTGTCATAATTCCAAAACTCCGCAACATTTCCTCCGGGCATATAATTTCCTTCTCTCACATACATTTGTCTTAAAATTACATCCCACCAAGCTCTCGTAGCTCCCGCTCCCCAAGCTTCCGTTAATATATTCCATTCATAATCTTTAGGGTCGGACAAATACACAACTTGAGACGATTTGTTTCTGTCGTATAAAAGTTTTTCTACCTTTATTCCCGTTTTTTCTATTAAATCGGAAATGGCGTTTCCGGCGGGCAATCTTCCGCTCGGGTCGTCCACTCTTATAACAAATTTTATACTCACTATTTCGTTATTATATTTCCACCATCCGTTTTCTTTAATTAATTTTCCTCTGTTTTCGGGCAAATTGGCAGCACTTTCCATAGCTTTATTGATATCGTTAATCGCTTTTTCTTCATTTCCGTTTTCCGTCATTCCCATTCTTAAAGGTATTAAATTATATCTATAGGTTCCCGGCTGTCCCGGAGTCGCTTGAGTAAAGGAAGGTTCTCCCGCTCCTTTTAAAATTTCGTCCACAAGTTTTTTTCTATTTATTAAAAAATTCATCGCATATCGGACTTCTTTTATAGCCAAAGGATTAAAATAAGTTTTTCCATCTTTTGCCGTAACAGTATAAGGCGCTCTATTTGGAACGGGATTAAAAAGCAAAGACCAAGTGCCAGAAGGAACGGCGTAAGTATCCAATTTTTCCAAATCTTTTTTCTCCAACGACAAATAAACGCTTCCATCTATACCGCTTGCCATCAAATCGGCTTTGCCTTCCGCCACATCCTTAATGGCTATCGTCATATCGGTTCTAACATCGAATATTATTTTATCTATCAAAGCTCCGCCTCTTTCCGTTTGAGAGATATCGCTTCTATCATTAGAACAAGTCGAAGAAAAGATAAAAACTAAAAATAAAAAAACAATTTTTGAGATTTTTACAATTATATATTTCATAATTTTCCCTCTTTAAAAAATATTTAATATGATATTATTATATATAATAACCTTACTGATAATAAATGTCAATTAATTTA
>CAZUEE010000189.1:0-2647 GCA_964619175.1 uncultured Brachyspira sp.
TCGTAATGGCGATAAAATTCGTTGCCATTATGAGATTTTTTATTTGTATTTTATTATCAATTAAATTATTTGTTAAATAAAAAAAATAAAGCCTTGTCATTATAACAAGGCTTTATTAATTATCGTTTAGTCTTTCATATCGACAGAACTAGGATTTTTTAAATACTCTCTCGTAGTTTTAGCTATTATCGGAGAAAGTATTAAAAGCCCTATCAAGTTGGGTATAGCCATCAAACCGTTTAAAGTGTCGGCTATATTCCATACCAATTCAAGTTCGCTTACAGAACCTACTATGATTAATATTATAAATATTATTTTAAATATTAACTCTATCGTTTTATTGTTTTTAGTCAAATATCCTAAACTTACCGTTCCATAATGAGACCACCCTACAAGGGTTGTAAATGCAAATAAGAATAGAGCGATAGTTAACACTAGTGAACCAACAAAATTGCCGGGCATAGAAACTCTAAAAGCTTCAGAAATTAAAGGAGCGCCTCTAAGCCCTGTTTCGGCTAAATCCAAATTCATAACAGCTACTATTCCCGTTATAGAACATACCAAAAAAGTATCTACAAAAACTTCGAATATTCCCCACATTGCTTGGTCTACCGGATTCTTATTGCTTGAAGAAGCATGAGCCATAGGAGCAGAACCCATACCTGCTTCGTTTGAGAAAATACCTCTCGCAAAACCGTATCTCATACCCATAGCTATGGCATAACCCATAAAGCCTGCTCCTACTTGTTTGAAAGAAAACGCTTCGGAAAATACGAGTTTAAAAACTCCCGGAATTTTATCGAGATTAATAAATATTATTATGATTCCGCATATTATATACAATACGCACATTATTGGAACGCATTTTTCTGCAAAAGCGCCTATTCTTTTAATGCCGCCTACGATTATAATTGCAACCACAATCGTAACGGCTATTCCCGTGTATATTGTAGGAACATTAAAATTCTGTTTAACCACATTAGCCATAGCATTAATTTGAGTTAAATTTCCTATTCCAAAACATGCCAAAGTTGCAAATACGGCGAATATAGTTCCAAGCCAAGGCAAATTAGCGCCCTTTGTCAAATAATACATAGGACCGCCGTAATGCTTGCCGTTTTCGTCTTTTTCCCTATATTTTATCGCTAGTAAAACTTCTGAATATTTTGTAACCATTCCAAAAAACGCAGCAAACCACATCCAAAATAAAGCGCCCGGACCTCCAGAAACTATGGCGGTAGTAACTCCGACAATATTTCCAGTTCCAACCGTGCTTGCCAAAGCCGTGCTTACCGCTTGAAACGGAGTAATATTTACATCATCGCCATGTTTTTTGAATATTGCCCCAAAAGTTCCTTTCATCCATAACTTTATATGGCTTACTTGGAAAAATCCCACTCTTACGGTTAAAAATATTCCCGTTCCAACCAATAAGACCAACATCACCGGACCCCATATAAAATTATTTATGACGCCGTTGATTCTTTCAATTATCTCCATAATTGAGCCTCCTGAAATAATTTAAATTTATACGAAGATTAACAACTTAATATTAATCTTTATATACCCTTTTGACTCTTTCGCCTATTCTTACCAAAATCTCATGCGGTATAGTTTTTATTATTTTAGCCATATTTTCAGCGTTAAGTTTTTTATCGTTCCCAAAAATTAAAACATTATCTTCCACATTTATTTCATCTTTAAATATTTCGACTATGGTAAAATCCATACAGATTCTTCCTCTAACGGGATAATATTTATCGTTTATTTTAACCTCCCAATTATTCGATAATCTTCGCGGGATTCCATCGGCATAACCTATCGGAATTATGGCTATTTTCGTATCTTTATTTGTTTTCCAAGTCGCACCATAAGAAACCGATTCTCCTTTTTTCAAATTTTTTACCAAAGCCACTTTCGATTTAACTTCCATAACGGGCTTTATTTTAAACTTATCCGCATTTGCGCTAGGATAACCGTATAAAATAATTCCCGCTCTAACCATATCGAAAAAAGTATTTTTATACGATAATATAGCGGCAGAATTAGCGCTATGAATCGTGTTAATTTTTATTTTATTTTGTTTTAAATTATTTATAACTTCGTTAAAAGTTTTTATCTGTTTTTTAGTAAAATCTTTGCTTTTAGAATCTGTCATATCGGCTGAAGCATAATGCGTGCTTATTCCTTCCAAAGTTAAATTTGTAGACGATAAAACTTTTTTAGCCAAATCCAATACTTCGTTTGGTTTTGCTCCCATTCTGTTTAATCCCGTATCGACTTTTATATATACTTTTAATTTTGAAGAACCTCCGTATTTTTTCAAATATCTATCGTAATAAGGCAAACAGTCGCCGTTGCTTATTACGGGACTTAAATCGTATTTGCAAACATCGCTAGATTCCGATTTGAAATGTTGAAATAAAACTATGATTGGAATTTTTACTCCGCTTTTTCTTATTTTTATTCCTTCCTCTACTGTTGCGACTCCTATGGCATCCGCTTTAAATTTTTCGGACGCTTTTGCTATTTCTACAATTCCATGTCCGTAAGCGTCCGCTTTTAAGACATTTAGCAATTTAGCCCCTTTTATAATAGAAGATATTATATTTATATTATTTTGAAAAATTGACAAATCAATTTCCGC
>CAZUEE010000190.1:0-2642 GCA_964619175.1 uncultured Brachyspira sp.
AAAATAAAATTCTAAACTTCCAAGTCTTCAAAAGAATCCTTATCTAATAATTCGTAATGATAGCCCTGTTCGGTAAGGAATAATTGTCTTTTATGCGAAAAATCTTCTTCTTTCGTGTCGTTTGTAATAATCGAAAAGAAATAACTTTTATTCTCGCCTTTTTTAGGACGCAAAACTCTTCCCAATCTTTGAGCCTCTTCCTGCCTCGAACCGAAAGTTCCAGATATTTGTATCAAAACATTTGCATCCGGCAAATCGACAGCCAAATTCGCAACTTTGCTTACTATAAGAGTTTTTATTTCTCCAGATTTGAATTTCTTATATATAATATCTCTTTCGCTTTGAGGAGTTTTTCCTGTGATTATGGTATAACCCGTTCTTTTTTGCATTTCATCAAGCTGCGATAAATACTGCCCTATAATTAATATATTTTTTCCCTTAAGCTTTTCTATTATTTTTTTTACCACATCGTATTTTAATATATTTTCGCTCGCTATTCTAAATTTTATTTTGTCGCTTGAAATTATATAATCTTCTCTATGGCTTTCGTCCAAAGGTATTCTTATATCGTAACAATAAGCTTCCGCTATAAATTTTTTCTCCTCGAGTTCTCTCCAAGGCATGTCGAATTTTTTAGGACCGATTAAACAAAAAACATCTTTTTCTAGTCCGTCTTCTCTTATAAGAGTCGCCGTAAGTCCAAGCCTTCTCATACTTTGTATTTCGCTAGTAAGTTTTATTATCGGAGCTGGAAGCAAATGAACTTCGTCGTATATTATAAGTCCCCAATTCTTACGAAAAAATATTTCAAAATGTATAAAAGGCGATTCTTTATTTTTTCTGTATGTTAATATTTTATAAGTGGCGATAGTTATCGGCTTTATTTCTTTATTTAATCCGTTATATTCTCCGATGTCTTCTGGCGGAATATCGGTTTTATCGAGTATTTCCTCTCTCCATTGTCTGCAAGCCGTCACTCCCGTCACTATTATAAGAGTCGTATTTTGTATTCTATGCATAATATCCAAACCTACGATGGTTTTACCCGTTCCGCATGGCAAAGATATAACTCCCGCACCGCCTTCTGGTTTGCCGTTTGCATAAAAAGCGTCCGCCGAATTTTTTTGATAGTCCCTTAAAATAAAATCCTCTCCGCTTAAAGCCAATTTTTTCCTCAAATTAAAACGATATTCTTCTCCCTCTTTATATCCTGCTAAATCTTGCACAGGATAACCTATATTTATTAGGGCAAGTTTTATATGTCCTCTGTAAATTGGGTCTATCTCTATTTTATTATAATCCGCTTCATGTTTTATATATTTTATAATGGCTTTATAATGAAGAACTTCGTCTATAATGTCTCTATCGTCGCTTATCAAATAATATTTTTCATTCTCTTTTATTATTTTTACTTTTCCGTATTTTTCTATACTCGTTTCTATTTGCTTGATTATATTTTTTGGTATTTCATAAGAAGTATATTTTTTTAGAAAATTAATTATAGATTGCGAAGTATAATTCAAACTCGCCGCATTCCATAAAGACACCAAAGTTATTCTATAAGTGTGTATATATTCGGGACTTTTAAGAAGCTCGGCGAAAACAAGCATGAAATTCCTTATTTCCTCAAAATCTCTCGCGCTGACATCCAAAAGAATAGTGCCGTCTCCCTGAACTATTAGAGGCGCATCTTTATTCAAATTTTATTTCCTTACAACAAATTATTTTAACCTAAAAATTATTAATAAATATCATTTTCTATAAGATTTATCGTTTCCGAAAATACATTTAAATATTGATTATTGGTATTATTGTTCATCCAATTTCGTAAAACATTTATAGATTTTAATTTGTCGTTTTGCTTTCTATAAACATCCGACAAAGTCAAAGTCGCCTGCGGATTCAAATAACTATTCGGATAAGCTTTAATAAAATTTTCCAAAGTATTAACGGCTTCCGTATAATTCGTTAATTCGATTTGAGAATTTGCCAAATTATAAATGGCACTTTCTTGCAAATAAAAACCTCTTTTATCTGCCACTTCCTTATAATATTTTTGCGATTCGGAATAATTTCCTATATCGTAATAAATCGAACCTAAAGAATAAGCCGCCCTTAACTTCAAAGTTTTTCCTTTTGCTTCTCTATAAACTTTTTGAAATCTTGTCGTTATCTCAACTATAATCGCAGGCTCGTTAAATTGTTCTTGCGACATTTGACTATAAAACGCAAACGCCGATTCGAATTCAGAGTTAATTGTTTTATCCTGATTTTCAATATTCATTTGATAAATTAAAATTCCAGCCACTACAACTATAATCAAAACGCACGCTGATACGATTATCATTCTGTTATTATAGATAAATGTAAAAATCAATTCGGCATTTTTTTGAAATTTTGAAATTTTGTTAGCCATATAATCCCCTCTTAAATAAATATTTATAAATATTTTAATGTTTTATTATATTTATTAATAAAAAAAAATCAAGGGTTTATAAATTATTCGTAATTTTACTTCCAAGCAAAAGAAATTTCTTTTTTAATAACAAGGGGCTTAAGCCCATTGTTATCTGTATGAATTGCTACGATTTTACTTGTTGTAAATATTACAATGGCGGAAAAAATCTGCTTTTTCACACTGT
>CAZUEE010000191.1:0-2586 GCA_964619175.1 uncultured Brachyspira sp.
TTTTCAATCACACACTTAAATACGGGCGAGGTTTTCACTTCGTCCGTTATTTTTTGTGTATAAAATTGTCATTGCTTTAGGCGAGTAATACAAATCAAATTTTGTTAACTTTTTTAATAACAATGGGTTTCAACCCATTGTGTGCTTTTCTCTATATGTTAACACAATAAGTTGCCTTGTGTATTTTTACAGAATAAAGCTATTATACGCTTTTTTCTGAATTGTTAACACTCTCTGGATGTTAACACAAGGATGGCACGCTGCGTCCTTTTGGGAAAAACTACTTGTTATCTGGTCAATTGCCACGTTCTTCAAAGGTAGTAAATGACAGAAAAAATAATTAATAATGGCAAGAAAAAACAATTACATTTTTTTATAATTTTTTAATCAAACTATTTACAAAATAATAACTTAATTATACAATTCTTAATCCTTGGATAGCCAATAATTTTTAAACAGTTTTTATTTGGAGGTTATGATGTCTTTTAAATTTGATTTGAAATCAAAAAATGCAAATGAATTTATAAATGACTCTAAAATTTTAGAAACCATATTTGAAGTTGAAAACGGAAATTACTACATTTCAGAAATTGAAAAAATATTGGATAAAGCAAAAAAAATAAAAGGACTTGAACCCGCCGAAGCTTTAGCCTTATTGTTATGCGACAGTAAAAATATAGAAAATAAAATATATGAAATTGCGAAGAAAATAAAACTTGAAATATACGGAAGAAGAATAGTTTTGTTTGCTCCGTTATATTTGTCAAATTACTGCATCAACGGTTGCGTATATTGTCCTTATCATGCAAAAAATAAAAATATCGCAAGAAAAAAACTAACGCAAGAAGAAATAAAAGCGGAAGTTATGGCGCTTCAAGATATGGGACATAAAAGACTCGCTCTAGAAACGGGAGAAGACCCAAAACATGCGAGTATAGATTATTTACTAGAATCTATAAAAACTATTTACTCAATAAAACATAAAAACGGCGAAATAAGAAGAGTAAATGTAAATATAGCTGCTACTACGGTTGAAAATTATAAAAAATTGAAAGACGCGGGAATAGGCACTTATGTTTTATTTCAAGAAACATATCATAAACCAACTTACAAAAAACTTCATCCTACGGGACCAAAAAGCGATTACGAATATCATACGGAAGCTATGGACAGAGCGATGGAAGGAAAAATAGACGATGTGGGAATCGGGGTTTTATTCGGACTGTATAATTATAAATACGACTTTACCGCAATGCTCTATCATGCAAAACATTTGGAAAATATGTTCGGTTGCGGACCTCATACGATAAGCGTCCCGAGAATAAGACCGGCGGACGATGTCGACATTAACTCTTTTAGAAACGCGATAACGGATAATTTGTTTAAGAAAATCGTAGCGGTTTTAAGAATAGCCGTTCCTTATACGGGAATAATAGTTTCCACGAGAGAGAGTCAAAAATCAAGAGAGGAAGTTTTGGAAGTGGGAGTTTCGCAAATAAGCGGAGGCTCGAGAACCAGCGTAGGAGGATATGTAGAAGAAGAGGAAGAAAATTCAAAACAGTTCGAAGTTAACGATAATCGCTCGTTGGACGATATAATAAAATGGTTATGCAAAATAGATTATTTGCCAAGTTTTTGCACGGCATGTTATAGAGAGGGCAGGACGGGAGACAGATTTATGAGTTTTGCAAAAAGCGGACAAATAAAAAATTTCTGTCAGGCAAACGCTATTATAACATTAAAAGAATATTTAAACGATTACGCGCCGAAAGATACCAAAAAAGAAGCTCGCAAAGTAATGATTAACGAAATAGAAAAAATACTAAACGAAAAAGTAAAAAATAAACTTGTAAACGCTTTAAACTATATAGACGAAGGAAAGAGAGACTTTAAATTTTAATTTTTAGTTTTAGATTTTTGATTTTAAATTTTTTGATTGGAAATAAAAATGAACGATACTCCAAATTCAAACAGAATTCATATAGCCGTTTTCGGAAGAAGAAACGCGGGCAAATCGAGTATAATAAATGCAATGGCAAATCAGAATGTGGCTATAGTTTCGGATAATGCGGGAACTACTACAGACCCCGTAAAGAAAGCCATAGAAATAAATAAAATCGGCGCATGCGTTATAGTGGATACAGCGGGATTCGACGACGAAGGCGAACTTGGTTTATTAAGAATTGAAAAAACAAAAAAAATATCAAAATCTACCGATATAGCTTTGCTCGTTTTTGATGGAAAAGTTGAAAACGACGACTATCTTTTGGAATTAAAATGGAAAAATCAATTATCCGAACTCGGTATTTCGATTATCGCCGTTATAAACAAAATCGACTTAAAACAAAATTATAAAATAACAGAACAAAATATAAAAGAAATTTTCGATATAGATTGCGTTTCGATAAGCGCGAACAAAAAAATAAATATAGATATTCTTATAGAAACCATAGTGAAAAAAGTAAAAGAAGATATTTCAAAAGAAGACGAAATCGGCATCGTGGAACATATAGTAAAAGAGGACGATATAGTTTTACTCGTAATGCCTCAAGATAAACAAGCTCCAAAAGGAAGATTAATTCTCCC
>CAZUEE010000192.1:0-2533 GCA_964619175.1 uncultured Brachyspira sp.
TAAAATAAAAATTAATAAAAACAAGGAGAAAATTAAAATGAAAGTTATAGTTGCAAAAGATTCAAATAAAGTGGGAATGAAAGCCGCAGCGGAAATAATCAATTTATTAAAAGTAAAAAAAGACGCCATTTTGGGGCTTGCTACGGGCGGAACAGCCGAAGCGATTTATCCTCATTTAATAAAATCCTACGATAAAAAAGAGATAGATTTTAAAGAAGTTAAAACTATAAATTTGGACGAGTATAAAGGGCTCGACGGAAAAAACGAACAGAGTTATAGATATTTCATGAATAAAAATCTTTTCGACCATGTAAATATAAAAAAGAAAAATACTTATGTTCCTAAAGGAATTGGAGATGAAGAAAAAAATCTCAAAGAGTTTAACGACAAAATAAATAGAAATCCGAGAGACTTGCAATTATTGGGAGTTGGACCAAACGGACATATAGCGTTTAACGAACCTAACGAAGTTTTGCATTCCGACGCGTTATGTGTAAAACTTGACGCCAAAACCATAAAAGCGAATTCGAGATATTTCAAATCGGAAAAACAAGTTCCAAAAGAGGCTTTCAGTATGGGAATGGGCGGAATATTGAAAGCGAAAAAAATAGTTATAGCGGCCATCGGTAAAAATAAAGCGTCTGCCATAAAAGAATTGCTTTTTAACGACAAAATAACGACAAAATGCCCTGTGACTTTTTTGAAGTTGCATAACGATGTCACGGTAATTATTGACGAAGAATTGGCTAAAGCGATAGGCTATAAAAAATAACGATGATTTAAATTTAATGATTTAAATTTGCACAATCGAAATCGGCAATTAATAGAAATCGCAAATTAAATAACAACAAATTTTAGTTTCGTTTAAAATAAAAAAGTAATAAAAATTATTATTTCAACTTTATATTTGCAATTTTTTATGTTAAATGGTAAAATTTTATTTATAATATTATAGGGGTAGCACTTTGACTTGCAATATATGTGGTAAAGAAAAAGCGGTTTTGCATATTACCGAACAAATAGGGAAAGAGTTTGATAAAATTAGTATCTGTAAAAAATGCAATGAAGAATTAAGAATTATAGAGAAATGTTTGGAAGAAAGCGACAATAAATTATTTTCAGTGTTGCCTAAATTCTCAAATCGTAAACCTGTAGCTATAAAAAAAATTGGTAAAAATAAAAAAAGTTATAAAAAAACTTGCACCGTATGCGGATATTCTTTAAATGATTTTTTAATTACAAAAACCGCAGCCTGTCCGAAATGTTATAATAGTTTTAGAGTTTTAGTTGATAAAATCGTTCAAAAAACTCATCATTCAAATAAACATATAGGAAAAATTTCAAATAGAAATCTGTCTTGCGAAGATATAGAAAAAGAAATTTTGAAACATAAAGACAATATGGAACTCCTTAAAAAAATGGAGAAATATGAAGAGGCTAACGAGCTAAAGAAAAAGATAGAAACTTTAAACGAAGTTTTAATATCTAAAAAAATATAAGTGAAGAATATGTTTGCCGATAAAAATATAGCAGATTGGATATATAATAAAGGCTCTGAAGATAATATAGTTTTATATTCCAAAGTATCGATATATAGAAATTTAGAAAATATAAGATTCCATCATCACATGGATAAAAACGAAGTCGATAAGGCGGATTCGATATTTAAAAAAAATATAGAAGAGTTAAATATAAATTTAACTAAAATAAAATTAACGGATATCGCTTCTTCGGATATAAAGATACTTAAAGAAAATCTCACTATTCCAAAAAATAGAAATTTATTAAACGCTACATTATACACAAACTCCGACGAATCTACCTCGATACTTGTAAATTCAAACGAACATTTGGAAATACAAACCATAGCTAGAGGACTTGAATTAAACGAATGCTTTAATTTAGCTTATGATATAGAAAATAAACTTGATGAAAAAGTAAATTTCGCTTTCGATAAAAAATTTGGATATTTGACAAGTTCGCCTCAAAGAATAGGAACTGCGATGAATTTAACTATTTCTATATCCGTTCCCGCGATTCTTTGGAAAACTCCAGATAATATAGATTATTTTATAAATAAATTTTCAAAATCCGGTTTCGATTTATCCATATTGTCGATAAGAGAAAAAAATATTCCGATATTAACTGTAAAAAATAGAGTGATGATTGGAATCAAAGAAAAAGATATATTAAAAAATATGCTCGATATAGTTTACAATATTTTAGATAAAGAAAAAAAAATAAGACATAGAATTAAAAAATTGGATAAAATTAAAGTGGAAGATAAAATATATAGAAGTAAAGCTATATTGTCGCAAGCAAGGACGCTTAAATATGGCGAGCTTATAAAATATAGTTTATGGTTAAGAATGGGGTTATATTACGATATTTTGAAAGATGTCGAGCTTGATACTCTATATTATATGCTTTTTGCTTCTAAAAATAATCATCTTAAAAATATTAGGAATAAAAAAAATATTAACGAAACAAGAGCGAAGATAGTCAGAGAAATTTTAAGCGATAAATAATATTT
>CAZUEE010000193.1:0-2521 GCA_964619175.1 uncultured Brachyspira sp.
TTATTAACTTCCATAAACAATCTCATAAAATATATTAATATTTATGATTGATAAAAAATATTTTTTGTTATATTATTTAAATTATATAAACTTAAAAATTTATTGGAGGAATTAATGTTAACTTTTAAAAATATAGGCGATAAAGAAATGCAAAATATAATTGAAAATAAAGAAGTAAGCGATTCGATAAAAAATGTTTCCGAAAATGTTTTAGCAATTTTCACGCAAGATTGGTGTGGAGATTGGAAAGGGCTTGAGAGAGAATTAAAGGCAAACGAAGAAACCTCTTCGATAGATATTACGATTTTTATTTGTTTATATAACGAGAGTCCTTTATACGAATCTTTTATGAACTTCAAAGAAAGTGTTTGGAAAAACGAATTGATACCGTATTTGAGATATTATAAAAAGGGTAATTTTGTAAAAGACGGAAATCATTTGCCGTTTCAAAGACTTATAAAAACATTTGAATAATTTTTAGTGATTAATTTTAAAGCGATATAATGTTTAAAATAGAAAGAGCCGAAATAGGCGATATAGAAAAAATATCCGATTTGATAAAAAGAATATATTTAAAATATAATTCCAACATCGACACCGAAGAAGGAATTAATAATATACTTTCGTTTATATCTGCAAAAAACATGAGATTAAGATTCTTCACCGAAGGCGCTTTAATGTTAATTGCAAGAGACAAAAATAACGATATAGTAGGCGTTATAGAATTAAGGAATTTTGAACATATCTCGCTTTTTTTCGTAGACGATAAATATTTTAAATGCGAAGTAGGAAGCAAACTTTTTGAAGAAGTAAAAAGTATTTTAGGGCAAGAAAAATATAGCGTCAATTCGAGCGATTATGCGTTGGAGTTTTATAAAAAATTGGGTTTTATTCAAATTTTCGATTCGATAAAAATAAAAAACGGAGTTCATTTTCATCCCATGATTTATTAAAATGTCGTTTCGGTTTTATAATGTAAATAATTTTTGGAGCAGTTTATGGAGCTAAAAGTATTAAATAAACAAAATAATTCAAGAATGTGTTTGGTATGCGGATTCAAAAATGATTTGAGTTTGAAGGCGGAATTTTACGAATTGGAAGACAAATCTTTATGCGCTTTGGTGAAGTTTAAAGATGTTCATCAAGGTTATCCCGCTAGAGTTCATGGCGGAATATTGGCAGCTATTTTGGACGAAACCATAGGCAGAGCAATGATGCCTTATACGGGAGAAGAAAAATGGGGCGTGACAATTTCATTAACCACAAAATATAAAAAACCCGTTCCCATAAACGAAGATATAAGAATAATAGGAAAAATAACTTCGGACAACGGAAGAGTTTACGAAGGCGAAGGTTATATACTTTTAAGCGACGATAAAATAGCGGCTACCGCAAAAGGAAACTATATTTGCATGGAGCTTGATAAAATAGCGAAAATGGACCCGGCAAGCGAAGAAGATTGGTTCGTTGAGAAAAAAGAAAGCGACCCAAAAACTATAAATATTCCGTAAATTTTTAAATATTTTTTTTAATATTTTATAATATTATATTTTTGCAAAACATATTTATATCTATATCTTTAAATGAATTATCGATAAGCATTTTCATTTTTTTTACTCCGACTTTTTTTAATTCTTGAACGGTTTCTAAATAAAAATTATCCAAATTATTAGCTAAATGGGCGTCCGTATTCAAAATTAAAGGAATATCCATTTCCAAAATTTTTTTTATCGTGTTTTTATTAGGGTAATGAGCGTCAAGATTATTTGCGTTCATAAGTTTTGTATTAACTTCTACTATGCAATTATTTTTTTTTATATGTTTCAAAGTTTCTTCTACTTTTTGTGTATACCAATCTTCTTCTTCCGTAAAATATTCTTTTTTCAAATTATATTTTCTGATTAAATCTAAATGTCCTATAATGTCGGGTTTTTGAGTATTTGCCATTTTAATTATATTGTCAAAATATTTTTCAACAACGATTTTTATATTTCCGAAATGTTTAATCGTTTCATTAAAATTATCTTTGGACATATCTATGCAAAAATAATCTTTTTTGTTTTTATCATCGTCTATAAAATGAACCGAACCGATTCTATAATCAAGTTTCATCTCTTTATCCGTATCTTTATTTAAATTGGAATAATAATCAGCCTCTATACCCGAATAAATTTGTATTTTGTCTTTGTATATTTCTTTATATTTTTTTATATCATTTAAATATTTAATCGTGCCTTCTTTTGTCATAGCGCAATCGTCTTCTAAAAAGTTTGAATACGAATGTCCCGAGAAACCTAAACTTATAAATTCTTTTTCTATAGCGTATTTTATATTTTCTTCTATGGAATTCCTACCATCGCAGTAATTGGTATGCGTATGCAAGTTTGATATATATTTCATTTTTTATAATTCATACCCTATTTATTTTTATGATATATATTTTATTAAAATTCTCTATTTTTAGAAAAAGCATATTATAATATATCATATATTATGTTTATTTGCAAATAGTTTTAATTTT
>CAZUEE010000194.1:0-2392 GCA_964619175.1 uncultured Brachyspira sp.
AGACTTGAACTGTATGTAGTACCAACCGGCATAAGGGTCTGCTTTTGCTGGGTCAATCCCATAGAACTTGAAGATGCCGCCCTCTATATTGCCATCTTTCTCTCCCCACGCCAGTACGTAGACATAGCGGTGGTCGGCATTGTCAGGGTCGTAGAAGAACTGGGCATTGTAATTGTAGCCGGCATTGGTACCGAAGTTGTATTTGCTTCTCATTCCAGGGCCATAATTGACATAAATGGCGTTGTCCGGGGCACCTCCTGCCGATTTTTTCCATGACTTATAAGCCTTTGGCATAGCCTTGGTCAGCGCATCATCGAAACGCTTGATGCTTTTCAGCTTATTCTTTGGTACAGTGAATTTATAGCTGCTAAGGCTTTTGTCAGCAAAGATGTCGACAGAAGTGATGCCAGTGACTATATTCTCCAAAGTCTTGTCAAGAGTCTTGTCCAAAGCGGTCACAGCATCATCAGCCTGCAGGGGCAGTGACAACGCAAGAAGCATGACTGTGACCAGTGTGTGTATCATTGTTTTCATATCTGTGTGGGGTTATGTGGTTATTGTTAAATTGATGATGAGGCTTATGCCTGTCAGAACGAGTTGTCGGTGTTGCCATATTCGTCATCCGGGGCTTCCGCAGCATCGTCAAGCATCATGTCTATCAGCGCATAATTCTGTTCCATGGCCATATCCATCTCGATGAAAGCTTCCTGCTGTTGTGCCATCATTCTGGCAAGCTCGGCATCGGCCTGCCGGTCGGCTTCTTGCAGCACTGAGTCGGAGAGTGCTATCAGAGGTCTGTCCACGACCGGCATTATGGGGTGATAAGGGCGGTGGATTCTCTTCCTGTTTTTCCTGACTTTCACGGGCTGTGGTCTGAAGATGGTATCAGACTGCACCTCAGCATTGCTTATGCTGTCAGTGTTTTTGGCTATCAGCGTCGGCGTGCTGCTTCCTTGTGATGGAGGTATTGCCGGCTGCCGTCCTTTCAGTAGGAAAAACGACATAGCCACAACGACTGCGCCGACAGCTGCAGCAGCGTAGGCTATCCATCGGTGGTTGTGGGTGGACGGCGCAGCTGTATCTGCTTTGTCCACCTGTCTGAGGTCAAGAGCCTCTGGCTCTATTTCCTGACGGCAGCCGTCGGCAACAGGCATACCGCTGCCAAGCCAGCCGAACATCTGCCGGTATGACTCCAAGTCGGGGCTCACATGCTGATGAGTCAGAAACCACTGTTCCAGCGTTTTCTCTTCCCCGATGCTTGTCTCGCCGTCCATGAAGCGTTGCAGCAGATGGCGTATCTTCAATTCATCGTTTGTCATATCTGTCAGTTTCGTTTGTTTCTTTGTTTAAGAGCCTCGGCCAATTTCCGGCGTGCGCTCGACAGCATCGTTGACACTGAGCGTGGTGAAATGCCGAGTATGGCGGCAATGTCAGCAGTTGTTTTTCGCTCCACGTGCCGCATGTGGAGCACCTGATACTCTTTTGAGGGCAACATCCGCAGCTGCCGCAAAAGCCATACTTCGTTTTCATCGTCCTCCATCTGTGCATCAGGCATCTGGGCTTGCAGCGTTCCATTGTGCTTCCGGCTTAGCGGCATAGTGTTTCTGTTCCGCAGTATATTTACAGCCAAATGCTCCGCAATGACGGTGGCGAGCCTCACAGCATGAGGCTTAGAGGGAATGTCAGCACGCATGGCCCACATCTTGAGCAGCGTGTCCTGGGCGATGTCCTCCACATCTTCATCAGCAAGTCCATAGCCACGCACTCTGACAGTAGTCAGGGTGCGCAACGATGCCGCCAGTGCGATGAATTCGTAGTCCGTCATTATTACTGCTGTTTATAGTAATAACGTAGAAACCGCAAAATGTCAATGACTTTTAATATCCTTTAACATCAAAGAGGCAGGATGAAAAATAATTATCGGTTTTTGGTTATGAAAGGCGAATTGTGATTATCTTTGCACCCAAAAAATAATAATCAACAACCCGAAAACATAGCAATCATCAGCAAAAATGGAGTGGCTTCTCAGTTTGTTCACTATACATTCGGCCGTACAGACCGTGCTTGTGCTGTCGCTCATCATAGCTCTCGGCTTAGCCTTGGGCAAGGTCAGAGTTGGCGGTGTGTCGTTGGGCGTGGCCTTCGTCTTCTTTATAGGTATTCTGGCGGGTAATATCGGGCTCAGCGTCGACAGTCGTGTGCTCGACTATGCCGAGACCTTCGGTCTCTCGCTCTTCGTCTATTGCTTAGGGCTGCATGTAGGACCCAACTTCTTCGGATCGTTGCGCCATGAGGGTATGGCTCTCAACCTGTGGTCGATGGGGGTGATAGCCTTCGGCACGGTGTTTGCCCTGCTCCTCATACCCCTGACGGGAGTCAGTCTGCCTGACAT
>CAZUEE010000195.1:0-2390 GCA_964619175.1 uncultured Brachyspira sp.
GGTTCGATTCCGTTCGCCCGCTTATAATTAATTTCGTTATTATAAAATCAATTACAAAAAATTATAAAGAATTATTAAAATGAAGGAATTTGCTTAAATCTTCATTATTTTCAAACGCTTCAGACAAAAACGAATTGAAAAATACATTTAAAGAAAAACTTGAAAAATATAGAAAGGAAATTAAAAAAGCAAAAATTGACAAAGAAAGCGAAGAGCATTGTAAAAATATATTAAAAGATTTTTTAAATGAAGGGTTCAAATATAACTGCAATACGCAAAGAAAAATAGATTTAGTTATAAAATATGACAATGAAGTAAAAGCAATTATTGAAACGAAAAATTACGACAATAAAATCGAAATGATAAAAGATAACGATTATTATCATAAATCTTTTTATCAAGCAATTCTTTATTATTATAAAAGTAGAAAAAATATTAATAAAGATTTGAGCATCGAGCATATAATAATAACCGATTTTTATAATTTATATTTATTTTTAAGAAGAGATTTTAAATTTATAGCGGCAAATAAACAGATAATAAATTTTTTCAATATTAAGAAAATCGATGTTGACAGTAAGGATTTTTATAACTCTTCAAAAGTGATACTCGATAAAATAAATCATGGAGTAGTCGGTTATAAGATTAATTTGTTCGAGGATGATGCGGAATTAATATACAGATTTTTAAGCCCTTATAATATTTGTTCTTTGAAAAGAGGAAACGATTTCAATATCGTATCGAATACTTTTTATAGAGAAATAATTTATATAATGGGACTCGAAGAAAATAAAGACGGCAAATTGGTTTTGAATAAAATTGACAACACTTTAATTAAACTCACGATGGATATTTTGGAAGATGATTTAAGCGGAGAAGAAAAATTTGAAGAAGCTTTGAAATTAAATATTTTATGGACTAATAGAATTTTATTTTTGAAAATGTTGGAAGCACAATCGAGGGTTTTTAGAGATGACGATAATTTGCATATTTTGAACCCGAATGAGATTATAGATTATTCTTTTTTATATACTTTATTTTTAAGGTTTTGGCGAAAAGCAAAGAGAGAAGGATAACGGAAAATAAGGAGAGCGAGTATTATAAACATATTCCTTATTTAAATAGTTTTCTATTCGAAGAAACGGAAAAAGAGAAAATAAATTCCATAACGAAATTAAACAATTCTTTGAAAATGAAAATAATGTCGGGAAGCGTATTATATAAAGATATGGATTTTGATAAAAAAGAATTAACATTTTTTGAATATATTTTAAGATTTCTTAATTGTTATATATTCAATAGTGACAATACAGACGCAAATATCAATAAAAATACGATAATAAAATCTTCCGTTTTGGGTTTGATATTTGAAAGATTAAACGGATATAAGGATGGTTCGCATTTTACTCCGCCAGCTATTACTATGTATATGGCTCAATATTCGATAGAAAAAGCGATTGTGAATAAATTTAATAAATATTTTGAAAATAGTAATTTTAAGAATATCTAAGAGATAAAAAACTATGTAGACGCGAATATACATAAAATTAAGGAGCAAGTAAAATTTATTTTAGATTCGATTACCATAATAGACCCAGCTTACGGAAACGGACATTTCTTGGTAGCCTGTTTAAACGAACTTATAAAAATAAAAAGTTTTTTGCATGTTTTATTTTACAATATTAAAGTAGATATTTTTGACGATGAACTTACGTTTAATTATATAAACGGAATATAAATATAATATGGAATCGGGAAAGATAAGCAATACGAAACAGAATATACAAAAAATTTTATTTGAAGCCAAAAAATATATTATTAATAATCAGCTTTACAGAGTGGATATAAATCCGAATTCGGTAAATATTTGCAGGTTGAGACTTTAGATAGAATTATTAAAATCGAGTTATTATGTGGATGAAGATTATATCAATTTGGCAATACTTCCAAATTTGGAATTTAAGATTTTGTCGGCAAACAGTTTGATAGAGCTTGATTAAAACGAAGATAAAAATAGTTTAAAATTGTCTTGGGATAAAACGGAACTTATAAAAAATATGCGCGATTATTTTAACGCCGATTACGAAAGCAAAAAAGAAATTAGAAAAACAGTTTTGGATTTATTAAAAGAATATTCTGAATATAATACGAAATTAAAAGATTATAATCCTTTCGATATGCTTAAAAGTTATGATTTTTTCGACAGCGGTATTATGTTTGGGGTGGACAAGTTCGATATAGTAATAATGAAGCCCCCTTATTTTCAACTTAACGGGGAATCATAAATATTTAAATTATTTAAAAAAATATGTCAACAGTTTTATAAAAAATTCTAAAAAAAATTTATTACAAAAATTGTCATTAGAAGATTTATTTTACAAAGTGTGGAA
>CAZUEE010000196.1:0-2195 GCA_964619175.1 uncultured Brachyspira sp.
AAAAATATAATATCGAGTTAGTATGAATTATTATACTATAAAAAAATATTAAGTCAATAGATTAATAAATTCAAATATTATTATTTTTTTAATATTTTAACGCCTTGACAAATAGAATATTATAAATATAATTTTGCAAATAAAAAATTTTAATAAGATTACATTTAAGAAAAAAGCTATTCATTATCTTTAAAATATATTTAAAATATAATGTTTAATATTGGAGGATTCAAAGGTCATGGATAAAAAAATTATTATAACTATAAGCAGAGAATTTGGTAGCGGCGGAAGATATATTGGTGAAACCGTAGCAAATAAACTTGATATACCGTTTTACGATAAGGCTATAATAGAAATGGCTTCGGAAAAAACCGGATTCTCGCCCGATTATATAAAAGAAAACGAGCAAAAATTAACGGGAACTCCATTGTTTAATTTTGCAGTTGCTGGTTCTTATGCGGGAAATATGGTGTTTGGAAACGGAGAATCTTTACAGGATACTATGTTTTTTGCTCAAAGTAATGTGATTAAAGAAGTAGCATCAAAACATTCCTGCGTAATAGTTGGAAGATGCGCAAATCATGTATTGGAAAAATTTGACAATTGTATAAATATTTTCGTATATTCGGATACAAAAAGCAAAATAAAAAGGGCGGTAGAAGAGTATAAATTAGATAGCGAAAATATAGAAAAAATCCTTAAAGAAAGAGATAAATTAAGAGAAAAGCATTATAATTATTATACGGGAAAAGTTTGGGGAGATGCGAGAAATTATCATGCATGTTTTAATAGCGATTTTTTAGGTATAGATAATGTCGTTAATCTAATAGAAAAAATAGTGGCATATAAACGATAACTATAAAATAATATAAATAAAATAAAATAATTTGAGACACGATTTAATGAAAAAAATTATTCCTTTTTCGCCTCCCGATATAACGGATAAAGAAATAGATGCCGTAGTAAAAGTATTGAAATCGGGATGGATAACGAGTGGAGCGGTTAATAGAGAGTTTGAAGAAGAATTATCGAAATATATTAATGTTAAAAGAGTAAAATTACTTTCAAGCGCTACTTCTTCTATGGAATTGGCGTTAAAAATATTCGGCATTGGCGAAGGAGACGAGGTAATAGTTCCCGCTTATACTTATGCTTCGACTTCAAATGTAGCCGTTCGTCTTGGAGCAAAAGTAGTTTTTTTAGACGCTTCCAGCGAAGATAACGATTTCAATATCGATATAGAAAGATTAGAAAAAGCCATAACGGAAAAAACCAAGGCAATTATATCGGTGGATGTCGGCGGTTTTCCATGCGATTATGACGCAATTATAAATATTCTTGAAAAGAAAAAATCATTATTTAAACCTTCCGATAATAAATATCAAAAAGAATTGAAAAGAATTTTATTTTTATCGGACGCCGCTCATTCGATAGGAGCGATTTATAAGGGTAAGAGAGTGGGAAGTCAGGCGGATTTTACTTCGTTTTCGTTTCATGCCGTGAAAAATATTACGACTGCAGAAGGTGGAGCTTTGGCATTTAACGATATAGGAAATATAAAATCAGACGATATTTATAAAGAGATTTCGATTTGGGCGTTGAACGGACAAAATAAAAGCGCTTTTGAGAAAGATAGAGGCAGCAAAAATTCATGGAAATACGATATAGAATGCATAGGTTATAAATGTAATTTGAGCGATTTGCATGCGGCTATAGGTTTATCGCAGTTGAGAAGATACGATAAAATGCTTTCAAATAGAAAAAAAATCGCCGAAATATATAACGATATATTGAGAAAAAACGATAAAATAATCGTCCCAAAATTAAAAAACGATTATGGCGAATCTTCTTATCATTTATATTTGATTCGTATAAAAGATTTTGAAGAAAAAGATAGAGATTCGTTTATAGAAAAAATGTTCGAACTTGGTATAATATTAAATGTTCATTATATGCCATTGCCGTTTCAAAAAGCGTATATAAATTTGGGATATAATATTGAATATTATCCCAACGCTTATAATCTCTATAAGAATGAAATTACATTGCCTTTATATAGTTCTTTAAATGAAGAGGATGCGAAATATATTGCATATAATATAGAGGAATTTAAGTAAATAAAAAAGGGATGTTTTTTATAGATAAATAACAAATAATTTTTAATTAGTATTAATTATCAAATCTACAAATTTCAT
>CAZUEE010000197.1:0-2141 GCA_964619175.1 uncultured Brachyspira sp.
ACCTTGTAATATTTGAATATACCAATAAAAAAGCGGCATAGAATGTTTATTTATTATCGGAATTAATATTATAAAATGTATTTAGATAAAATTTTTAATTATTATTTGAGCGATTGATAAAAATTATTTATATAATATTTTTGTCTCGCTAAAAACCGAAGATACTTCCAAATTAATTCTTCTTAATTGACTATTTTCCGTATTTTCCAATCGGTCAATATTTCCAAAAGCAACATTTTCGCCGCTTGGCATGCGAACGACTCCAAACGCGCTCGAAGCTCTTATTTCGTATTCAAAATTTCGATTTATATAAATTTCCGAGCTTGAGAAAACAGAATTTATTTTTATGAACTCTCCATTATAATTTGAAAAATCAAAATTATTAAAATCTATGCTTCCTTTAGAAAATATAATATTGTATTCTTTTTCAAACGAAACCGACCTAAAATTATAATTTCCAAAAACGGAAGTATGTTTTTTAAAATTTATAGCGTTAAAAATTATCGATATTCCAAAAAGTATCACGATTATTCCGACAAGTATTTTGAAAAATGGAATATTTATGTGAAAAATACTTTTAAGCAAAATTCCTATTCCGAATAAAATTACTATAAATCCCCAAAAAACTCCCGAAGATAGAAAACGCATTATCCCTCCAAAAAATAAAATTATAAATTATTAAAAATCAATAATATCAATAAATTTATATATGTCAAGTATTTTATTTATATTTAAATTATGCTATAATGCCATATTAATCAACCGCTACTAAAAAGGATATATTATGAAAATCAGAGAGGCGTTAACTTTTGATGATGTTTTATTAGTTCCGAAAGAATCGGATATTTTGCCAAAAGATGTAAATTTAGAGAGAAAATTAACGAAAAGAATAACTTTAAAAATTCCTTTGATTAGTTCTCCAATGGATACGATAACCGAACATAAAATGGCTATAGCTATGGCGTTATGCGGAGGACTCGGAGTTATACACAAAAATATGTCTTTTGAAGCGCAGGCTAAAGAAGTTGAAATCGTAAAAAATTTTAACGAAATAGAAGATAAAGATTCGCATGTGGCTAAACCAAGCGTGGATAAAAGAGGAAAATTATTAGTAGCCGCCGCTCTAGGAATTTCGGAAGACAGATATAAAAGAATAGAAAAACTTATCGAGGCTGGAGCGGATATAATAGTTATAGACACAGCTCATGGACATTCTCAAAATGTTTTGAAAGCGATAAAAGAAATAAAAAAATTATATTCCAATATCGATGTAATCGCGGGAAATATCGCAACTTCAGAAGGAGCTAAAGCTTTGATAGATGCGGGAGTTGACGCTATAAAAATAGGAATAGGAGCGGGTTCTATATGCACAACGAGAATAATAGCTGGGATAGGAGTTCCGCAACTTACGGCGATATCGGATGCTTCGGAGATTGCGAAAAAAAATAATGTGGGTTCTATAGCGGACGGGGGAATAAAATATTCGGGAGATATAGTTAAAGCGTTTGCAATCGGAGCGGATGCTATAATGGCAGGAGGACTTTTTTCTTCTACTTATGAAGCTCCGGGAGATGTGATAATAATAGACGGGAAAAAATATAAACCTTATAGAGGAATGGGTTCTGTCGGCGCTATGATTCAGGGAAGTAAAGACAGATATTTTCAAAGCGAAGTTGTAAGTAAATCGAAATTCGTTCCCGAAGGAATAGAGGGTGTTACGGAATATAAAGGACATGTCGCCGATGTTATTTATCAAATTATTGGAGGAGTTCGAGCCGGAATGGGTTATGTAGGCGCTAAAACTATAAACGAACTTCAAGAAAAAGCGGAGTTCGTCAAAATAACTAATCAAGGCTTGGCAGAAAGTCATGTGCATGATGTAAAAATAACTTCAAAAGCCCCTAATTATTAATATTGATTTTATAATGGTTTGTAGCTATATATATTATCATTTCAAACGAATTTTTGTAATTACAAAATTTTTAAGACGAAATAATACATACATATAACAATGGGCTTAAGTCCCTTGTGTGTTTTTCTCATCGTTGTTAACACTATGAGCTTCTCTCTGAATTCTTAACACAATGGGCTTTCCCTCGCCAACGGCGGACATTCGTCACGGGACGCCTTCGGCGAGCCCT
>CAZUEE010000198.1:0-2081 GCA_964619175.1 uncultured Brachyspira sp.
GTAATGAAGCATTACAGTATCCTGAAGTCTTATTTACATTCCACTATGGTTAGATTTGTTATCATTTTTTGATATCCCATTTTACCTCTTTTTTTAAAATTTACATTCCACTATGGTTAGATTTGTTATCCGTTTTTTCTATATGAAATATGAAAATTTAATATCTTTTACATATTAAATTTAGCTTAATATGATATAAATAATATACAATAATTACAAAATACGACCTTTTTTCAAAAAATCGTCTGTCGTAATCCTGAAAATTATTATGCATTATATATCGACATATTCATATTTTATATAAAATTTGAAGTTTTGTCAATATCCTCTTTTACCAAAAACTCTTTCTCAAGCCATTTTTCGTTTCTGCTTTTGAATACTATGCATGAATCTTTATTTTCTCTTAATATGTCAAAGAGCTCTTTTTTCAATTTAAGGTATTGAGCTTCTGAAACTTCGCCCTCGAATACCGATTTTTGTATATGATTAAGATACCTTTTGCAAATCTTAAAAACTTTTTGCAATACATAAGGATTATCTTCATCGTTTACTTCTATATCATACATTAAAATTATATACATTTCTACCACCAAATTTTAAACGGGGAATATTCTTTTTCTCCCATTAAATGTTTTATTATTTTATAAAGTTCGAGTCTCATTAAATGTTTATAAGAAACTTCCCTATTTAATGTTCTATGTTTTATAGTAGTCGATAATCTTTTGTCTACTTCTTCCATAATCTTTTGAAGAGCATTTTCTTTTAATCTTAAAAAATTGCTATCTTTGTCAAAATTATTTTCAGATATTACATTTTTATTAAGAAAATAAAATATCAATCTGTCCACTATCAAAGGTTTAAAAATTTCCGCCACATCTAGCGACAAAGAAAATCTTTTAACGGAAGGTTCATGCAAATAACTTATCGTAGGATTTAATTGCGTTCTGTATATTTCCGAAAGTATCTTCGAGTAAAGAACGGAGTTTAAAAAACTTATAAGAGAATTTATCATATTATCCGGTGGACGCTTTACTCTTTTCTCAAAATCTATTTCTTGATTTATTATTTTATTCCAACTTCTATAATATATTCTGTGAACATTTCCTTCTATTCCCATTATCTCGTCTATTTTATTATACGATTCCAAACTCTCCTCCAATTTTGTTATCGCTTCTATCTCTTCGTTTAAATCTCTTCCTCTAACATTATAATATTTTAAATTTCTCAATATATTTTCTGTCGCTCCGTAAACGAATTTTTTAGCTAGCGAAATTCTTTTTTCATAATCGGTATAAAACGAAACTTGTTGAACGAGCAAATCTCCAGAAACTAATTTTTCTCTCGGATAAAAACTTCCCGCGTAAAATTCGTAATAATTAAAAAAGTGAATGCATATTCCCGTTTGCGATAAAAAATTAATCAATTTTGTGTTAATCGTAATCTCTCCGAAAGCGTAAATATCGTATATAATCTCTATCGGTAAATTTCTTTTTTCTCCGGTCGATTTAACAAATTGCAAAGTATTGTCTTTTCTTTTTAACTCTCCGCTTGAAAACAAATAATAAGATTGACGCATATAACCCCTTTATATATAACAAAGTTCGTAATAAGCGCATTTAAAACAACTTTTTTTATTTACGGTTTCTGGAATGTTTTTACTTTTCAATATTTTGTCTATAGTCTTAAGTTGATTTTTTATATTTTCTATATCTTTTTCGCTTAAAATAACTTCTTCTGTATATTTTGATTTTGGAATATTTAACTCGCCTTTAATATTTTCAAAACCATGATTTTTCAAAATAAAAAGATAATATTTAATTTGATTTATAGCCATTTGTTTTTCTTTATCCGATTTTTTAATTTCATGAACTATATTCTTTTTGAGAAAATCTATATTAACTATATTGTCTATCAAAAAATTATGCCTCTCGTTTTTATATGTTGTTTCGTCTATAAATTTCCCAATTTCAACCAATTCGCTTTCCTGTTCCATCGACAAATTATGATAGGAAAGCCAAACTTTTCTCGAACATAAAAAACTATAGGAATAAATAGTCCCCGATACATATTTTAATTCTTCT
>CAZUEE010000199.1:0-2069 GCA_964619175.1 uncultured Brachyspira sp.
TTTAATAATAAAAAATAACCGCTATATCTTCTTACAATATAGCGGTTGAAAATATTTTTAAGTTAATTTTTTATATATAACGAAGCGTTTTTTCCAGCTTGTCTTCCAAATATTATTATATCGGCTACAGCGTTACCGCCCAATCTATTAGCCCCATGAACTCCTCCGGTAACTTCTCCGGCGGCATATAAACCGGGAATAATATTTCCGTCTTTTGATATTACTTCAGCATTAGTATTTATCTTTATTCCGCCCATAGTATGATGAACGGCTGGAGATATTTTTACCGCGTAATAAGGCGATTCTTCTAATGTCCAATCCATAGCTTGAGTTCTATTAAAATCGCTATCTTTTTTCATTTTAGTGTTTTCATTCCATTTATTCATAGAAGATATAAAAGTATCGGTTGGAATATCTAACTTTTTGGCAAGCTCTTCATAAGTATTTCCTTCAACTACTATTCCAAGTTTAACCATTCCCTCTACGGTTTGCATATTTTTTCTTAAATTGTTGTCAAATATAATAAAGGCATATTTTCCTTTCTGTTCCAAAACCGCAGCAGAAACCACATCTCTAGTTTCCATTTCATCGCAAAATCTATTTCCGTCCTGATTTACGAGTATAGCTCCTCTTCCTCTTAAAGCTTCCGTTACAAGTTCGCTTTTAGATTGTTCTACCGTAGGATGAATTTGTATTTCTTTCATATCTACTAAATCAGCTCCGACTTTTTCAGCCATAAATATTCCGTCTCCCGTTCCACCTGGATGTCCGGTGGTTATAAAACCCTTTAATTCCGGTCTATATTTTGTATATAATTCTTCATTTGCGCTAAATCCTCCGGTGGCTATTATAACGGCTTTTGCATTTATAGTCATTTTTCCATTTGGAGTTTCCGCTAAAACGCCGGACGCTTTTCCATTTGTCATAAGGATTTCTACGGCTTTAGTTTCCGTATATATTTTTATTCCTTTTGGTTCTAATTGTTTTTGAAGTCCAGCTACTATATATTTTCCAGTATCTCCTCCTCCGGCTGGCGCATGTGTTCTAGGTCTGCTTGCTCCACCGCTTGATACTACTTGAGATAATTTTATGTCCATAGTCTCTAACCATTCTATAGTCTCCGCAGAATGTTGAGCCAAATATGAGACTAATTTTATATCGTTAATGTTTTTACCGCCTTTCATAGTATCGTCTATAAACCTTTGAATCGAATCGTTTATACCTTGCGCTTTTTGATATTTAGTTCCCGCCGCATTGAGTCCTGCTTTTGCTCTAACCGTATTTCCTCCCAAATATACCATTTTTTCTATTAATGTTACATCCGCTCCGCTTTCTCTAGCGCTTAAAGCAGCGCTCATACCTGCACCGCCAGAACCTATAACTACAATATCAGTATCAATAGTTATGTCTTCTTTTTTAGGTTCAATCGAATCTTTGCCAGCTGACTTTATTTCCCCTGCTTGAGATAATGCCATAGTAATAGCCGCTATAGTTCCTGTAGTAGTTCTCGTTGCGCCGCTAACGGTATCTACTCCGGCTATAGTATTTTTTCTTATGGTATTTTCTATGATTTTTTGAACCGCTCTATCCGAAAATTCGCTATCGACTTTTTCAAGGACTTCTATTTTTTCAATTTTGTTGTCATTAATAGTAACGGCAACTTTTATAGGTCCTTCATGTCCTTGTGCCTCGCCTTCATAAACTCCAGATTTCCATTCGATTTTTGACCCACAATTGCATATTAATACAATTGCAATCATTAATAATAAGTATAGTTTTCGCATAACTTACTCCTTAAAATAAGATTTTTATAATAAGCGCTTAAAGAATAAACGCAAATTATCATTGAAATAATATAACATAACGATTTATTAAATTGTAAACATAATAAATAAAAAAATGCAAAATAAAAACTGAACTGTTACCATATAATTTTTTTAAAACCATATTATATATTCCTATATATTATGCATTAAGTATAGTATATAATTTAAAGATTGTCAAGCATTTTTACAAATTTTTATCATAATCTTTAGTTATAATCTTTTATCATGTTTTCAATTTCTATC
>CAZUEE010000200.1:0-2064 GCA_964619175.1 uncultured Brachyspira sp.
CTTACAAATTAATTTTTTAAAATAAAACGGCTTATACTATTTAAATATAAACCGTTTTGAAAATTGAATATATTTTTAAGCTCTTTGTCCGAATCTGAGTCCTACTTCGACTCCCGCGTCAAAACTTCCCCAATAATATTTTGTATCTCCTATAGGCATTTTAGCTTTGATTATATCGTATCCTAAATATAAACCCACATTTAATGCAAATGTATCCGTTAAGAATATCGAATAATCAAAAGTTCCTTTAATATAGCCTATAATATCGGGTTCGAGTATGGATTCTATGTCGCTTTTGTTTAATTTTTTAGAATTTTTTGCGCTCCCGATTTTTATGGTTTCTTTTCCTTCGATAGGAATTTTAACTCCTCCGCCTATTCCGATTGAAAATGCGCCGAAATTCAATTTTGGCAATATTCCGACTTGCAAATTTTCAAATCCATAGTAAAAAGAAACATTATCATCTATTTCTATACCTATTGCTCTTGCATTTATAGACATAGCGAAAGTATTATGAGCATAGCCCAATTCCGCAAGCAAACTTATGCCGAAACTTCTCGATATTCTCATCATATGTCCGAATTGAGCAGTCACGCCATATTCGAAAGCCGTTTCGCTTTTAGCTTTCGCGCTATCTTTAAGAAACTTTGGCGGGATTCCAACTCCTATTTGCAAAGGAGCGTTGATTATGAATTCAAAACCGCTTGCCGCAAACGCGGATGTTCCGAATATCATAGTCATTGTAATTATTATAAGAATTTTTTTTAGACTTTTCATTTTTTAGTCTCCTTGAAAATTTTAATTGTTATTTATTTTTTTTTATTAAAACCGTAAATTTTAAAATTGATTAAACCAAATATAATTGAAATAATACCAAATATAATATATTATGTTAATAACTTTTTAAACTTTTACGATTAAGGAATTTATATTATGGCTTCGGTAATTACTTTTGGAGAGATAATGCTTCGTTTGTCGCCGCCTTCGAATTTAAGATTCGTTCAAACCGATTCTTTTGAGGCAAAATTTGGAGGAGGAGAGGCGAATGTTTCTTTGGCGCTTTCTAACTTTGGAGTGGAAACCTCTTTCGTTACAAAACTTCCAAATAACGATATAGGACAAGCATGCGTAAACGAGTTGAGAAGATACGGAGTTGATGTTTCGAATATAGTTTTTGGAGGCGAGAGAATAGGAATATATTTTTTGGAAAAAGGCGCAAGTCAAAGAGGTTCTAAAGTTATTTACGATAGAGCGGGTTCTTCGATTTCAAAAGCGAATATAAAAGATTTTAATTGGGATAAAATATTTGATAACGCTAAATGGTTTCATATCACGGGAATAACGCCTGCTTTAGGAAATAATGTCGCAGAAATATGCATCGAAGCTTGCAAAAAAGCTAAAGAAAAAAATCTCATAGTCAGTCTAGATTTGAATTTTAGAAAAAAGTTATGGACATCAGAAGAGGCAAATAAAACTATGAGTAAATTAATGCCTTATGTAGATATATGTATGGCAAACGAAGAGGATGCGGAAAAAATTTTTGGAATAAAAGCCAAAGACAGCAATATCATAGAAGGCAAACTTTCGCATGAAGGTTATAAAGAAGTGGCAAAGGAAATCGTAGAAAGATTCAAAGTTAAAAAAGTGGGAATTACTTTAAGAGGTTCGATATCTGCAAGTGAAAATTTATGGTCATGCATGCTTTATAACGGAAGCGAATATTTTTTCTCAAAAGAATATTTAATTAAAATAGTGGACAGAGTGGGAGGAGGCGACAGTTTTGCTGCGGGATTAATTTATTCTTTTATAAACGGTAAAGATGATAGAGAAGCTTTGGAGTTCGCTACCGCTTCGAGTTGTTTGAAACATTCGATAGAAGGCGATTTTAATATCGTGAGTATAGACGAAGTTATGACGGTTTATAACGGGGACGCTTCGGGCAGAATACAAAGATAATAAAATTAACGCTTGACAATTTTAAATAATTTGTTATTATATACATATAAAATAACAAATTTATAAAGGAGTTTGTAATGTTTTTAATCTGTAAAAACAAAACAAAAC
>CAZUEE010000201.1:0-2025 GCA_964619175.1 uncultured Brachyspira sp.
TTCTGTATGCCATGAAGCACGCGCATTACCGCATTATGCTCATATGGCGACACATAGACGACATCTCCTTTTTTCCAGTCAATTCCACCAAAAATCTGGTTACATGCAAGCGTAGCAGAGGCTGTGAACACAACCTCTGCTACGTCATCTGCATTTGCCAGTTTCTTTATCTCATTTTTAGTCTCTTCAATCACTTCCGAAGCCTGCTTTGCCAGCGCATAGGAACCCCTTCCGGCATTGACTGCCAGATGTCGGTTCGCTTTATCAAGCGCCTCATATACACTTTCCGGTTTCGGAAATGTTGTCGCTGCATTATCAAGATAAATACCTGTTTCCATCTGTTTTCCTCTTACTGTAATCCTTACTGTAACAATTCCTCTAACATCTCAACTAAAACTGCAACTTTCTGGTTCATCTCAAGTGTATCTCCAAATTCTTCCAACGCTTCCGACATCACATTCTTTAAGTACATACTCGTCGAATTCTCTGTGTCAGCCTTGTAATAACGCTCAATTTCATTTCCTTTGGCATCCTTTAAGATGATGCGACTCTGTTTCTCTGTGTCATCCCTCTGGTCTTTGACGTGTTCAATCTGCTCCCGGACTTTGCAGAGTTCTGCCTCAAAAAGTTCCAGCATGTCATCACGCCAGTCTTCCACATATACATCCAGAATAATCTTAGAAATCTTTGCTGCAATCTCACTCTCATTGTTTGTCTGTAAACTGCCCACATACTTCATAAAGTTGCTACCCACGGTAGTCATAATATAATTTTTTGCTGAAACACTCTGTTTCTGGTACCAGTCTGACAGACACGCCTTTAAGCTTTCATCCTGCTTCGCTCCAAATATCTTCTTCACACACCCAGCCAATGAGCTTTCCAATTTGTCAAGTTTTCCATCCAACAGATTTTTGCATGTGCCGATTCGCTCTGCCGCCAACAGATAATCTCCGTCTGCAATCTCCTGCGGAAACCGGTCAAATAAAAGTTCGCGCGGATTTATCTCTGCACGCTTTAAGGCACCTCGCAAAACCTGAATCCATGCCGCCTCATTCGCCTCAAAACTATTTGTAACCATCGCATACTGCGGCAGTGACCGATACCAATTCTGCATGCAGGAAATCAATGCGCTGACACGCCCCTGCTTTGAGCCGGAATAATTCTGTCCCACTCCAAACAGTTCCTCTAATCGCTGTAAGTACATCTCTTTTTCTGCTGTCTCCTGTTCCAGATACAGCTCATATCGTTCCGGGCATTCGTTTACTTTATTTAACGTCTCATAATTTACCGCCATCTCGCGTTTTCCCACGTAAATGACCGCCGCTGCCTCTGTGTCTGCCAGTTTTTTTGCCAAAAACAATGGTATAATCCCCTTGCGCACACCATAATCTCTGCCCTGCAGTTTCCGGTAAAGCACCTCAAACGATACGCGTTCTCCTGCACACCTGCAAAAGAACTCATCTATCTCCGCAAAGACACGCTGACAGCCTACATCTCCTCTGGTATGTAAAAACGTGGTTCGGTATACCATCGCCTCCGGGCTTGTTCCACTCTCATAGGAGCTGCAGTCTTCTCCCTCTAGCAGCTTTCTGATTACCTGATTTCTCGCCTTCGCATACTGTGCCCCGACATTCTGGATATTTATCAATTCATAGTTTACCTTCGGTGAAAAATTATAGTATGACTCACAAATCTCGCTTAGAAGACTGCCAAACCAGGATGCTCCGCTCGCTTTTACTGCCTTCTTTCCTGCCTGCAATACCCACACATTCTGGTTTTCCGGCAAATATGCATCTTCCATCTGTGCATTGATTGCAAATATAATATCCTCCTCATACAGCGCAAGTTCCTGCAATAACAGCTTATTGCCATCCACAAACTTCTCATCCTGCATAAGCGCTTTTACAGCCTGGTACTTCTTTGCAAGTCCATCCACCAAAAGAGGCTTCTCTGACATCAGTAAAAGTACACGTTCATCAGCAAGCTTATCCAGATGTGCCTGTATTTCCTGTCTCTGCTGCTCAT
>CAZUEE010000202.1:0-2005 GCA_964619175.1 uncultured Brachyspira sp.
AAAAAATATAGTTTTTGAAGATAATAAAATAATACATTTATAATCATTGATTTTTTACTCTAATTAAATTAAAATATTCAAATTAATTATTTCGGAGATTTTATAAATGAACGGTATTTTTAATGCTGATACTTTAATCAACGCTGCTATGACTTTATGCTGGATAGGGCTTTTAATATCTTCCGTAATGGCATTAGCGATAATAGTTGATAGAATTATTTATTTTACCAAAATAAAATCTTCGGACGAATCTTTATCTCAAAAAATTATATCTCTCGTTAAAGATAACGAAATAAAAGCGGCTATAGCTTTATGCGAAACGAGCAAATCTCCTTTGTCGAATATCATAACGGCGGGATTAAAAAATACAAAAACATCGAAAGAATTAATGCAAAGTCAAGCGAATAAAGAACTTCCAAAATTGGAGAGATTTATTGCCGCTCTTTCTACAATATCTACTGTAGCTCCATTACTCGGACTGCTTGGGACGATACTTGGAATGATTCAATCTTTTGCAGTTATTTCAACGGTTGGAAGCGGACGCCCTACGGCTTTGGCTTCGGGAATAGCGAACGCTTTGCTTACAACAGCAGCAGGACTGATAATAGCGATTCCTTCGGTTGTGTTTTATAATTATTTCGTAAATACAGTAAATAAAAGAATATTGTTTATGGAAAACTTATCAAACGAAATATCAGATTTTTTAGACAATAATAATTAATAATAATTAAAGATAATTTATAAAAATTAAATATAATTAAATTTTCCGTAAGTTATTTTTTTATGCAATGCTATCGCTTCCGAGTCGGTTAAATGAGCCACATAATCTTTTATTAATTCTTCGTCGCTTTTATAAGGAATATTCGCTTTTTTGAATAATTTGTCCTCTTCGATAATTTCTTTATGTTTTAACAAATATTCAAAAATCGTAGAGACTATTCTATAAACTCTTTCAAAATCTTCCAATATAACTTTGCTTTCGTAAACGGTTTTAAACATAAAAGCCCTTAAATTATTTATCGCTTTTAATACTTTATCATCAATATCGATTTCCATTTTTTCCATACTCGCTTCTATTACTCCCATAACCATAGCGTCCACTCTGTTACCATAGCTATGCCCCAAAACTTTTGTTATATCTTTTGGAATATCGCTTATTTTTAAAAGTCCGTATCTTATGGCATCGTCTATATCATGATTCGAATAGGCTATGGTGTCGGATATTCTAACCAATATTCCTTCGTTTGTGGCGGGTCCAGAAGAATCCGCGATTAATTTTCCGCTTTTGCCCTTCGTATGTTTTACTATTCCGTCTCTCACTTCAAAAGTAAGGTTGAGTCCTTTTCCTCTTTCCAAATGTTCCACTACCCTTAAAGAATGTGTAGAATGATGAAAACCTTTATAATATTTCGATATGGCTTTTTCTCCCGCATGTCCGAAAGGCGAATGTCCCAAATCATGTCCTAAGGCTATAGCTTCGGTTAAATCTTCGTTTAATCTTAAAGCCCTAGCTATGCTTCGAGCTATTTGCATAACTTCCAAAGTATGAGTGAGTCTGGTTCTAAAATCTCCTACAGAAAGCATTATAACTTGAGCTTTATCCTTCAATCTTCTAAAATATTCGCTATGAATTATTCTGTCTCTATCTTGCATATATAGAGTTCTTATATCGTCTTTTTCTCTTTTGAATTCTGCTCCTTTGCTTTTGGCTGAAAAAGATGCGGCGGGCGATAAAAAACTTTTTTCTCTATCCTCTATATCGAGTCTTATTGTCCTCAAAATTAATTCCTTTACAAAAAATATAAAACTGAATTTAAAGTTTTCTTATTTATCAGTTATAATTTTATTTTTTTTAAATATTCAAATTCGTTTATAAAAATATTATAACAAAAATTGTTCATTTGTCAAAATTATATTTTTGAAATAATATTTAAAACGATAATTCCGATAAATAAATAAACATTCTATGCCGCTTTTTTATTGGTATATTCAAATATTACAAGGT
>CAZUEE010000203.1:0-1993 GCA_964619175.1 uncultured Brachyspira sp.
TAGCCTTGAAAGTTTTTAAATAAAATTTCATAATATAAAAATAATAAATAGTATTCGGACAGTTTCAATTCTGATATATTTGTAAGTTTAGTCATAAAATATAATTCAAAATATGAAAAAGATTATATGCATAATGATAGAAAATAAATAATTAAAACAACCCTCTAATCTTTCCGTTTTTGTCTATATCTATATTACAAGCCGCTGGAATTTTAGGGAGCCCCGGCATATCTATTATACCGCCAGCCATAGCGATTATAAATCCCGCTCCCGAAGCGAGTTTTATTTCGTCTATATTCAAAGTATAATTTTTTGGCGCTCCCAATAAAGACGGATTATCGGAAATTGATTTTTGAGTTTTGGAGATGCAAATCGGTAAATTTCCATATCCCATATTTTCTATTTTCTTTATCGTTTTTGAAGCTTTGTCTGTGAATTTTATTTTTTCAGCACCGTAAATTTCCTTGCATATAATTTCGATTTTTTCTTTTACGGGCAAATTTAATTTATAAAGCGGTTTATAGTTTGACGCTTTCGCTTTTTCCGCCACTTTTTTTGCCAAATCTTTAGCGCCGTTTCCTCCGTATTCCCAAGCCTCGCATAAAGCTATGTCTATATTTAAAGATTTGCAATGCTCTTTTATAAGATTAATTTCTTTTTCCGTGTCGGAAGAAAATTTATTAATTGCTACAATAATCGGAATATTATATTTTTGCATATTTTCTATATGTTTATCCAAATTTTCAAAACCTTTATTTAAAGCTTTTAAATTTTCTTTTGAAATATTTTTTGCGCCTCCATGATGTTTTAAGGCTCTGATTGTGGCGACTAAAACTATTAGATTTGGTTTTAATCCAGCTAATCTGCATTTTATATCCAAAAATTTTTCTGCCCCCAAATCTGCCGCAAATCCAGCTTCGGTTATCGTGTAGTCCGAAAGTTTTAAAGCCATTTTTGTAGCCAATATAGAATTGCATCCATGGGCTATATTCGCAAAAGGTCCTCCATGAACTATGACGGGAGTATTTTCCAAAGTTTGAACCAAATTAGGTTTTATGGCGTCTTTTAACAAAGCGCAAGCGGCTCCTTCTATTTTTAAATCTTTAACTTTTAAATGTTTATCGTTTTTATCGTAGGCAAAAATTATATTTCCGATTCTTTTTTTTAAGTCGGCTAAAGAATTTGACAGACATAATATAGCCATTATTTCGGAAGATACGGTAATTTGAAAAGAAGATTCTCGAGGCATTCCGTTTTGACTTCCTCCGAGTCCGATTATTATATTTCTTAAAGCTCTGTCGTTCATATCGAGAGCTCTTTTAAAAACTATTTTATTAATGTCTATATTTAATTTGTTTCCTTGTTTTATATGATTGTCTATGCATGCCGCTATAAGATTATGAGCGCTTCCGATTGCATGAAAATCTCCGTTGAAATGCAAATTAATATCTTCCATAGGAACTATTTGAGAATAACCTCCTCCGCATGCTCCTCCTTTTATTCCAAATACCGGACCAAGCGAAGGTTCTCTTAAAGCCGCTACGGTATTTTTGCCTATTTTATTTAAGCCTTGAGTTAATCCTATAGTTACCGTAGATTTTCCTTCCCCAGCGGGAGTAGGAGTAATCGCCGTCACTAAAATAAGTTTTCCGTCTTTTTTGTTTTTTAATTTTTCCAAAAGAGATAATTCGATTTTAGCCTTATATTTTCCATACGCTTCGTAATCTTCGTTTTTCAAATTTAATTTTTTTGCTATTTCTTCTATTCTTTTTAATTTGCATTCTTGAGCTATTTGTATGTCGGTTTTCATTTTCCTCTCCCTTAAATCGATTTTTTTATTATATATAATTAAACAAAAATAACAAATATTTTATAATAATTCGAATAATAAATTTGACATTTTTTATAAATATGCTATAATTAGAAAAATTAAAGGTTGAAAGAAATGCGTAACAATATAATATCCTTGACAGGACTTCCTACGGTCGCAATA
>CAZUEE010000204.1:0-1972 GCA_964619175.1 uncultured Brachyspira sp.
TAAATAGTTTGTAGCAAGAAAATTATTTTATATAAAAAAGCTGTGCGTTTGCTAAGGGGCATGTTTAGGCATGTCCCTTTGTTTTTTCATTTTTTTATGTTAAAGAAAATCATTAAAAGACAAATTTGTTATAGCCACTATACAAAGTCAGAATTTGTTAACTTCACTTAACAACAATGTGGCTTTCCACAGGGACGCTTTTGGCGAACCCCTTGTGTGCTTTTCTCTGCAATTGTTACACTATGGACTTCTCTCTGGATGTTAACGCAAGGGGTTTTCTTTCAAGACGCAAAGCGAAAACCCATTGTTATCTGTGTGTATTGACATGTTTATATCATAAATTAGCAATGATGGGAAAATTAAATTTGATTAAATATCCAAATATTTTTCTATTTCGCCGAAAGCCAAACCCGATTTTTCTCTAACATAAATATCGACTATAGAATTTGTGAAACTCGAAGGCTCGGGATTTATTTCTATTATTTTTGCTCCCGCCCTTTTTGCCAAATGAGGAATTTGAGCGGCTGGCATAACCTCTCCGCCAGTTCCGATTATAATAAATAAATCGCTATTTCTCGCGTCTTCTATAGAACTTTGAAAATCGTAAGAAGGCAGTTGTTCGCCAAAAAACACGAATGCCGGTTTTAATATTGAAGAACAATTTTCGCATACGGGAGGGTCCATAGACAATATTTCTTTATTTATTTTATATTTATTTTGACATTTTATACATACGGCGTATTTTGCAGTTCCATGAAGTTCGTAAACTATTTTACTTCCCGCTTCCTGATGCAAATTGTCGATATTTTGAGTTATAACCGAACGCATTATTCCAACTTTTTCCAAATTAGCCAAAACTACATGAGCCTTATTCGGTTTAACATTATCAATCGGCTCGTAAAAAACTTTTTTTAAAGATTGCCAAGATTCTTTCGGATATCTCATAAAATACGATATTTCCGCAAATTGACTTCCATGTTTTTCCCATAAACCATCTGGACCTCTAAAAGGAGGAACTCCGCTTTCGACGCTTATTCCCGCTCCCGTAAAAGCTACGGCAAATTTCGATTTTTTAATCGTTTTCGCTATTAATTCGTAATCAATCATGATTTTATTATACTACAATTTATAATATAAAACAATAGATTTTTGATTAAAATTTAAAATTTTTTTATTTAATTTTTTTGATTTTTATTATTTAATAATTCGATATGTCGAAAATTTTTCCGCTTTCAAAATTTTTAACTTTTTCTTTTTCCGTTACCGTTATAAACACTTGTCCCAAAGTTTTAATATATTCCAAAATGCCGTCTCTTCTCCTATTGTCAAGCTCGAGCATAGCATCATCTATTAAAAGTATCGGAGTTTTGTTTCTATATTCAAAAAGTATTTTTTCGCTTGCAAGTTTCATTATCAATGTAAACATTCTCTTTTCTCCTTGAGATGAAAATTTTCTCGAAAGCGAATCCTTATAATAAAATTGATACTCGGCTCTATGAACTCCAAAATATGTCGTTTTATGTTTTATTTGCTCTTTTAAAGTGTTTTCCAATTTTTTAATATAATCGTTTTCGTTTTCTATGTCTTCTATAGTCGACAAATATTTAATGGCGTAAGGATTTTCGTTTTGAAATATCGACTTATAAGTTTGATTCATTTTATCTTCCAAAATATTGGAATATTTTAAATTTTCTTTTGCGATATATAAAGAAAGTTTCGCCATATCTTCGTTGTAAATATTCGCCTCGTTCGGATTTTTTACAAGGCAAACATTTCGCATTTTCAATAATTTGTTGTATTTTATCAAAGAAGATAAATATTCTGTAGATATTGTGGAGATAAGCATATTGAAATAATCTCTTCTCAATCTTGGTTCGCCCGTTATCAAATCGGTGTCGTTTGGAAGAAATATAATATAAATAATTTTTCCGATTAAATCTTTTCTCGAAGAAATTTCTTTTTTGTCGATAAA
>CAZUEE010000205.1:0-1953 GCA_964619175.1 uncultured Brachyspira sp.
TAAATTTAAAATAGTTTTTAATAAATTTGAAAGTATAGAATAAAATTAAAAAATTTATTTAATTATAAAACTTAGGAGCTAAAATTCCCATTATGCACATAACGATAAAACCACCCAATAAAGCGAATATCGGACTTAAAGTAATTCCGCCGATTAAAACTCCTACAAGAGACGCTATCGCAACGAGTCCCGCATAAGGTATTTGTGTGGTAATATGTTCGAGCAAAGGACAATTACTGCCCGTAGCCGATAATATTGTAGTGTCGGATATGGGAGAACAATGGTCGCCGAATACCGCTCCGGAAACGACAGAACCCACATTTATAAGAAGGACATTTAAAAGAGCATCTCCCGTAAATCCGTTTGCATTCGATAAACCGGTCGCTATTGGAATGATTATTGGAATCATTATGGCGAAAGTTCCCCAACTTGTTCCAGTAGAAAAAGCTATTATACATCCGAGCAAATAACCGATTGCGGGCAAAAGCCAAAGAGGAAAACCGCCTTCTTTTACCGTTTCGGAAAGAAAAGCCGCAAGTCCGAGTCCGCCTTCTTCTGGGCTTGATTTAATTACATTTCCTATAGTCCAAGCGAGCGCCAATACTACCAAAGCGGGAACCATAGATTTTACGCCTTCCATTATAGAATTTCCCGCAGAACGAATATTTAATAATTTTCTCGCTATATAATATATATACATTATTATCAAAGATATTATCGCTCCGTAAAAAAGCGATTTTGAAGCGTCCGTTTGTATAAAAGCCTCGCTAATGCTCATACTTGAAAATGCTTGAGAGATATTTTCTATTCCATCCATTCCAACCAATCCCATGTATGTGGTTATCGGGAACATCAATATGCAAACTATTATAAGAATCGTTATCGCTATTACCATATCGAACCATTTTGCAGTGTCGTTTGAAGATGTTTCCAAATTTCCGGGACATGCGCCGTATAGTTCCTCGTTAAACAGTTTTCCCTCTTGAGCCGCATCTTCGCTTCTTTTCATCGGACCGAAATCTTTTAACCATAATGATATTAAAACCACGAAAGCTAAAGTAAGAAGAGGATAAATCGAATATGGAATCATTCTTATAAAGAAAATAAATTCGCTAATATTCAAAGACGAAAAACCTTCCGAATCTCTTATATAACTCATAACCGTTACAACCCATGTCGATATTGGAGCGAGTATGCAAACTGGAGCCGCCGTAGCATCCAATATATAAGATAATTTCGCTCTCGATATTTTTTTCTCGTCGCAAGCGGGACGCATAACCGTTCCTACAGAAAGACTATTAAAATAATCGTCTATAAATATTATAAGTCCGAAAAACCATGTGAATATCAAGACGCTTTTTTTGGTTTTAAGATATTTACTCGCCCATAAACCGAAAGCCTTTGTAGCGCCCGTTTTTGAAAGCATACTAACGAAAGCCCCAAGCAAAGCGCAGAATAATAATATACGAACATTCCAAGAATCGCCCGTCATTTCGGCTACTTTATCCGTAAATATAATAACGGCTAAAAAAGGATTTCCATACGCTATTATTAAAGTTCCGGATAATATTCCCAATGTTAAAGATATTATTACTTCTTTTGTTATCAATGCCAATATAATGGCTAAAAGCGGCGGTATTATGCCAAATAATCCGTAATGTTCCATAAGCTAAACTCATATAATTTTACTTTTTATAGTAATATTCTATATTAGGGTTTATCCTTTGTCAACAGTTTAATTAAAAAACTCTAAAAAATTATCATTGCGATTATTTTATTTATTGTCATTGTTAATTAATTTTTCTTGTCATTGCTAGCATTGAAAATTCCGAAACAATACATACAAAATAAAAACACAAAAAATAATGGACGAAGTAAAAACTCCGCCCGTTTAAGTATGTGATTGAAAATTATATTATTTAATAAAGTGAATTCTTAAACTTTTATCTTTAT
>CAZUEE010000206.1:0-1904 GCA_964619175.1 uncultured Brachyspira sp.
TCATAAAGGGCTTGGAGCTGACCCGGCGGATCGTGCTGACCAGCTCGTAAGGTGTCTGCGCCCACTCGGTCATCAGCAGCTCCTTGGTCAGTGCGAACACCCGGATGTTCCAGCTCTTGGACTCGCGCACATGGTACCGGAACTCCTGAATCTCCTCATTGGTCAGGGTGGAGGAGAAGTTCAGCACCAGATCAGAGCCGCCCACCGCGCCCTTGACAATGGGCGGGTAGCGCCATTTGTGGGTCACGTTGTCCTCGTCAAACCACAGGATGGAGCAGTTCGCGCCCCGGGACTGGACAACCGACGCTGTCCACGCCACCGCCTCCTCGTCCACCAGATTGACGCCGCCGTAAAGCCCGTCCTTCTGCGCTAAGATCAGCACCTCCATACCGGGCTTGACCTCGGCACAGTTGTCCACTAGGTCGATCAGGGACGTCATTGCGGCTTTTGGAATACCTAACTGTATCGCCATCGTTTTCCCTCGCTTGTCTTGATTTGCTTTCGCCGGTTTTCGGCATTCATCGTCTCGTCATAAAAATTAATACCATAGTCCATCCGCTTTGACAATTACCGTTTTTCTAAGGGTTCTTTAGAATTTTTTATACAACATGTACACTCCCTGTTTTTGCCTTGCGCCCGCCCCTTGTGGAAACTACACATTATATATAATGAAGTATTATACGCGCTCTTTTGCCCACTGCAACGGTATAAACTTCCTCCTACGGCGCTGGGCGCGGCACCCTTACATATTTCCTAAGAACACTTAAAAAATATGTATTTGTCTGCGGCTGGGAAATCGATTAGTATAAATTCAAGTGATTCACATGCAACAAGAATTTTATTTAGTCGGGAGGAACCACTCATGCGTGAATTATCTGTTGTTCTGGCAAACTATCCCCTCACCAAACTGCTGAAGGACGGCACCATCACCAGCGACAAGATCAAGCTCAACTTCATCGAATTCGACAAGGTCAGCGAGGCCTTTGACGCCATGGTCGAGACTCAGCCCTACGACGTGTGCGAAATGGCTGTCGGCACCTTCTTTCAGGCTCTGGAGTTCAACAAGCCCATCCGCCTGATGCCCATCGTGGGCGACGGCGACTTCCACCACGGCAGCCTGTACTACGACCCCCAGTTCGGCAAGGTCACGCCCGCCGACCTGAAGGGCGCTAAGGTCGCCGTGCGCGCCTACACCCAGACCACCGCCCTGTGGGTGCGCGGCGCTCTGTCCGAGCAGTTCGGCGTCAAGCCCAGCGACATGACCTTCATCACCACCGAGGCTCCCCACGTGGCGGAGTACGTCAATCCCCCCTATGTCCAGTTCGCCCCCGAGTCCGTGAAGGACCCCTTCGATCTGGTCAAGAGCGGCGAGTGCAAGGCCATTTTCGCCGGCCCCAAGCAGGTCAAGAATCTGCCTTGGGAGCACGTCATTGAGAACCACGAGCAGGCCGCTCAGGAGTGGTTCAACGTCCACCACGCGGTGCCCATCAACCACATGGTCTGCTGCACCAACAAGCTGGCGGAGGAGGACCCCGAGGCGGTAGCCGAGCTGTACCGCATGTTCCAGCAGGCTTATGAGATGACTAAAGATCAGCTGAAGCCCGCCGTCTGTCTGGGCCGTGAGAAGATCTGGCCCACGCTGGACGTGTGCATGGACTACTGCGTGGAGCAGGGCATGACCTCCCGCAAATTCACGCAGGACGAGGTCTTTGTTCCCGGACTGGATTGAGCCTGTTGAAAAAGGCACACCAGATCTGTCATCCCAATCGTAGCGAAGGCGTAGGGGCGCATCGTGATGCGCCCGCAATAAAAATCCGGTGCCGACCTCTCTCGAAGTCGGCACCGGATTTTTTATTCTTCTTTCTTGATCGGCACGCTGTCGGTCAGCTTGGCCTGTTTTTCCA
>CAZUEE010000207.1:0-1892 GCA_964619175.1 uncultured Brachyspira sp.
AGAACTTATAAACTCTGTTATACTATAACTTTATAATCTATGGAGAAAACATGTTAAAAAAAATTATTTCAAATATTCTTAAAGAAGCGCTTAATAATTATTTGAAAAATCATAATATAAATATTGAAAATGAAGAATCCTACATGGAAATAGGCTATTCGGTTGACGATAGATTTGGAGATTATGCTTGTCCTGTTGGAATGCGTCTTGCAAAAATATTAAAAAAAAATCCGATGGAAATCGCCGAAGGAATTATAAACCATATAAACGATAATAAATATTTCGATAAAATAGAAATCGCAAAACCGGGATTTATAAATCTCACTCTGTCGAAAGAATATATAAACGAATCTATAAACGATTTATTAAAAAACGACAATTACGGCAGAAATATTTTAGATGAAAAAAAGAAAATTTTAATAGAATATATAAGCGCAAATCCCACAGGACCTCTTCATATAGGGCATGGAAGATGGGCGGCTATAGGAAGCGCATTGTCAAATATTCTTAAATATGCGGGGCATGAAGTTTATCAAGAATTTTATGTTAATGACGCGGGAGAACAAATAGCAAAATTAAATCAAAGCGTTCAGGCTGTTAAAGAAGGAAAAGAAATACCTGAAGACGGTTATCATGGAGATTATATAAAAGATATCGCCAAAGAAAACGGCGTTCCAAAAGATATGATATTGGAAAGTCAGAAAAAACTTTTGAAGAGATTCGGCGTAGAAATGGATAATTATGCGTTGGAATCAAAAATTAGAGAAAATGGCGGACTTGAAAAAGCCATTGATTTTTTGGACAAAGAAGGACTTTTATTCGAAGAGGATAATGCCGTTTGGTTTAGAAGCTCGAAATACGGAGACGATAAAGACAGGGTGGTAAAAAAAAGTAACGGATTATACACATATTTTGCTCCCGATATCGCCTATCATAAAAATAAAATCGACAGAGGTTATAAATATTTAATAGACATATTGGGAGCAGACCATCATGGATATATTCCAAGAATCACGGCGGCTGTTAGGGCTGTTTCGGGAGATACTGCGAGTTTAAAAGTTATATTAGGGCAGATGGTTAGATTATTTAGAGGAAAAGAGATTGTAAGGATGAGCAAAAGAACGGGAGATATGATAAGTTTGGAAGAGGTTATAGATGAGATAGGAGTAGATTCCACGAGATATTTTCTGCTTATGCGTTCCTATTTAAGTTCTTTGGATTTCGATTTGGAACTTGCAAAAAAGAAAGACAACGATAATCCCGTTTATTATATTCAATACGCTTACGCTAGAATATGCAATATATTTTTTAAACTTAAAGAAAAAAAATTAAGCTATGACGAAAATAAAAAATTCGATATAAATAATATTTCAAACGATAGTTCTTTAAAATTGGCAAAAATTATTTTAAGATTGCCAGATGAGATTTACGAAACCTCAAAATCTTTGGAAGTTTACACTTTTCTAAACTATACTTACGAAGTGGCATCTGCGTTGCATAAATTTTATTACGACAATATAGTTTTGGATGAAAACGAAGAGATTAGACAAGAGAGATTAACTTTGGTAAAAGCTGTTCAAAAAGTTTTGGGAATATGTTTCGATATTATAGGAATTTCAAAAGTTGAAAGGATGTGGTAATTTTTATTAATTTAGAATTTAAAATAAAAATCCGCCTCATCGTATAAGACATAAATGCGCCTGACTTTTTGTCAGGTGGGCTACCCAGAAATATGACCTTGATTTCTCAAAACCGTAAACGGCGAGCCTATCATTAATATTTCGCTCCGTATCCCTAATGCTTTAATTTAATACTGGCGCAAAAATGTCGTCCATTCACGCATGAGGCAGAAACATTTAAACTATAAATTTAATTTTATTATTTGTCAATAC
>CAZUEE010000208.1:0-1882 GCA_964619175.1 uncultured Brachyspira sp.
TAGTTAATATCTTTTTAACTTCAATTACTTTCGATAGCTTATCAAGGAAAAATTTAAAAAATCCTTGTTTAGTTATAGATAATTTTAATTTTTATAAGGAGGATATTCAAATGCGAATATCAAAAAAAACAATTTTAATTACGGTATTATCGTCAATATTATTATTTGCGATAAGTTGCGGCTCTAATGAAAATCCGGGAGACAACCCCGGCGGAAGCGAAAGAACTTTATCCTATTATGCGGGCGATTGGTGGGGAGTTGATGGTCCAGACGCAAGGGAAGAACATTTGATAACCATAAATGCAGACGGCTCTATTACAATAATGGTAGGAGGAGTGCCGGTAACTCCTGACGCTACTATAACAAAGAATAGCAACACAAGTTATTCAGCTCTTTTTAAAGTAATGGATACCGAAAGTCCTGAAGGTTCTGAAAGTGTGTCTCTTACACTTAAGTTAGATTTTACTAGCGATACTCAAGGAATAATGACTATGGAAGGAGAGGATGAGCCAATTTATATTACTAAAAAATAATAAAGTAAAAGTTAACTGAAATTATTTTATAGATGATATAATTTTCAGTTTACACATTTAAACGGATGAAGTTTTCACTTCGTCCGTTATTTTTTGTGTAAAAAATTGTCATCGCTTTAGGAGAGTAATCTAAATCAGAATTCGTTAACTTTACTTAACAACAATGTGGCTTCAGCCCATTGTGTTAACATCCAGAGAGAAACTCATAGTGTTAACAATGCAGAAAAAGACACACAAGGGGCTTAAGCCCCTTGTTATCTGTAATGCATGCAAGGGTTTTATTTCAAGACGCAAAGCGAAAACTCTTTGCTATTAAAGAAATTAACGGAATTCTAAATAACAATGGGCTTTTCCTGAAGGGACACAGCGTGAGCACATTGTGTTAACATCTAGTATAGAAGCCTATTGTATGCAAGGGGTTTCCCATAGGGCGCAAAGTAAAAACCCCTTATTATTAATATAAAAAAATAGAATAAAATATTTAAAAAATTTGAAAATTTATAAGAAAATAGTTGACATTTTAAAAATAATTGTTATCTTATAAATGTAAGGAAAATCACCTTATAATAAAATTAGCGAGGGATGAGAAACCTTGCAAAAGGAGTTTTCTATGAAACTACAAAAATTCTCATGCAGCGCAGCGCAGCGCATTGCTATTATTCTATTAATAGCAATTTTTGTCATTGCAGGATTTACTTCCTGTTCAGAAAGAGCTTCCACCGACCCTAATAATCTAAGTTCTTCAACGGAAGTTCCACCAAAAGAAGCTACGGGACCCGTTGATGAAAACGGTAATGTAATCATTGTAACAAATTGGGCTACAAACAATCTTGTGATAACGAATACAATAACGAATACAATACATATAACGAATACAGTAACGAATACAATACCTGCTCCTACTCCACAACCTACTTACGAAGCGCGCACTTATCTCAATGTCTACATTCCGTTTACCAAGTGGGACAGCAAAGACGGGTATATTAAAAGAATAAGTTATAAAGATACGAACACTATCACCGAACTTTGGAAGCAACATATTAGTGGCGCTAACGGAGCAATTAACGACAAAAACGGAAAAAGATGGTTTATAAGAGACGGAGACAATCATAGTCGAGCCTATCCGTATGAAAAGATGTTGCATTATACCAACTCTCTCAACTATTACTATTTCGATAAGAACTTCGATATAGTTCATGCGGGCAAATATGCTCACAAAGTGAAATTAAAGAAGTTTATCGCTGGCGTGATAGTAAAGTATAGTAGAGGCGACAAACATGGAACTTGGACTGTAGGCGGACTTTATCAATGGGTATTGAACCATACTAATCCTAACACGGAAGGACAGA
>CAZUEE010000209.1:0-1881 GCA_964619175.1 uncultured Brachyspira sp.
TATTTATAAAATATTATATTTATAAAATATATTAAAATAAAAAATTTATTATCTTGCAACCTCAACCGCTCTCGTTTCCCTTATTACCGTAACCCTTATTATTCCGGGATATTTTAATTCGTCCTCTATTTTTTTCGCTATATCTCTAGCTATCTGTTTTGCCTGCATATCATCTACTATATCGCTTTTAGCCATAACTCTAAGTTCGCGTCCAGCCTGAATTGCAAAAGATTTTTCAACGCCTTCCATACTGTCGGCAATTTTTTCCAATGTATCCAATCTTTTAATATAATTTTCAAAGGATTCCATTCTCGCTCCGGGTCTTGCAGCGCTTATCGCATCCGCCGCTTTAACTATAACCGCCTCGACTGTTTGAGTTTCAACATCGTTATGATGCGCTCTTATAGAGTTTACGACTTCCTCTTTTTCGCCGCATCTTTTAGCCAAATCCGCTCCCGACATTGCATGAGAGCCTTCTCCTTCTACTTCAATAGCTTTTCCGACATCATGCAAAAAAGCGCCTCGTTTTGCCATTTCCACATCCGCTCCAATTTCTGCCGCTATCATACCCGCTATATTCGCAACCTCTTTACTATGAAGAAGCATATTTTGTCCATAGCTCGTTCTATATTGAAGTCTTCCCATATGTCTAACTAATTCATGATGCATAGCAGTAAGATTCAAATCTGCAATGGCGTTTTCTCCCGCGCTTATAATGGAATCGTCTACTTCTCTTTTCGTCTTTTCAACGACTTCCTCTATTCTTGCGGGATGAATTCTTCCGTCTAATATTAATTTTTCCAACGAAACTTTAGCTATATGTTTTCTCACTGGGTCAAAACATGATATTACGACAGCCTCCGGAGTATCGTCTATAATAATATCGACTCCCGTTAGAGTTTCAAGCATTCTTATATTTCTTCCCTCTCTTCCTATTATTCTGCCTTTCATCTCCTCACTTGGCAAAGATACTGAAGTAACGGAAGTCTCTTGAGTGACATCGCTTGAAATTCTTTGAATAGTTTGAACTATTATCTCTCTAGCTTTTCTCTCTCCCGTTTCTATGGCGTTTTTTTCTATATTGTCGACTATTTTAGCGGCTGCTTTTTTGGCGTCTTCTTCTATCTCCCTTATAAGCGCCTCTTTAGCCTCTTCTGCGGAGAAACCGGATATTTTTTCCAATTCTCTTTTTTCTTCTTCTATGATTCTATCTAATTTTTCTTCTTTTTCTTTTATTTGTTTGGTTTTATCCTCAATACTTTTTTCTTTTTCTTCCAAATATTGAGATTTTTTGTCTATATTTGCCTCTCGTTGTAGCACTCTGTTTTCTAATTTTTGAAGTTCGGCTCTTCTGTCTTTACTTTCATTTTCTAATTTATGTTTTTCTTTTTGTATTTCAGAATTAGCCGATGAAATTAAACTTTTCCTTTTGTTCTCAGCATCTTTTATTGCATCTTGAATTATTTTATCACTTTTCATTTCCGCCGAATTGACATTCATTTTGGCAATTACGAAACGGATAATATATCCTAAAACAATACCGACTACAACAGAGGCGATTGCAATAATTATGGTTTGCATTTTTCACCTCATTATCATTTATTTATTCTATATTATTAAATTATCAATTAGCACAATATAAAACATATAATAAAAATAACATAAATTTTATATAAAGTCAATAATAATATATGATATTTTTATTTGATATTTTTACAGTATTATATTTATGTATTATTACATCTTTACCCTATCGCATATTAAAAATTCTTGACAATTTTAAAAAAAATTAGTACATTATAAATGCGAGTAAAAAGTATTAGGAGTTTTAAAGTGAAACAAGAAAAAATTTTTATTAAAATAAATATCAAATCAAAAATG
>CAZUEE010000210.1:0-1820 GCA_964619175.1 uncultured Brachyspira sp.
ATCTTCCCGTTTATATTTTACTGCAAATTCCATCTCTATACCTCAGGTTTTTAATATTATTTATTATATATTATTTTATTTATTATATCTTACTATTAAAATCGCCTCTCGCTCCAGTAAGTATATATCCTATTTTGTCTATACTATTTCTTAAAAGTTCCACTCCTTCGGCAGATTCCATTCCCGTGGATATTTTATTATTATAAAGCAAATATTTTTTTCTAACATTTATAGGCGACAGATTCGGCATAACGACATTTGCTCCATGCAATATTCCGAGTTCTCTCCCGCCATTTTTTATACTGCCAAGCGCCGTGGTTGCGGGTATTAAAGATAAAGGAAATATTAAACGAAGAACGCTTATAAGAATCAAGGTTAATTCCATCTCTCCGATTTTTTCGTTTGCAAAAGGCGTGTCTTTATGCGGTATAAACGGACCTATTCCTATCATTTCTGGTTTAATTTCTTGCATAAACATCAAATCGCTTACTATATTTTTTAATTTTTGATAAGGACTTCCAATCATCATTCCCGTTCCCGTTTGAAATCCGAGCTTCTTTAATGTTCTTAAACATTCCTTTCTATTTTCCAAACTCATATATTTAGGATGCAATTTCGAATAATGTTCGTCTTCAGAAGTTTCATGCCTTAAAAGAAATCTGTTCGTTCCGTTATTTTTTAATTCTTTATAATATTCTTCGTCCTTTTCGCCTATCGACAAAGTTAAAGCGCAATCTGGAAAATATTTTTTTATCGCTTTAACTATATCCGACATTCTCTCTATATTGAAAAAATTATCCTCTCCGCCTTGCAAAACGAAAGTTCTAAAACCTATATCGTATCCTTTTCTGCAACATTTAAGTATTTCGTTTTTATTTAATCTATACCTTTCTAAATTTTTATTACTTTTTCTTATCCCGCAATAAATACAATCGTTTTTGCAATAATTCGTAAACTCTATAAGCCCGCGCATAAAAATATATTTTCCAAAAATTTTATCCGCTTTTTTTCTAGCTTTTTCTCTCAAATATTCTTTTAATTCTTTTATATTTTCTTTTTCTTTTTTATCGAGTTTCTTTTTGTTTATATTATAGTCGTATTCGAAAGAAGACAAAAGAGTTAATGCATCTTTATAAGAAATTTTTTCTTTTTTGTCGATTTTGTCTATTATCTTTTTAACCTTGTCAGTATCTTTAATGTATTTCATTAAATATAATTAACTCCGTTTATTTTTGCTATAGCCATGCCGTAATTTGTTATCGGTTTATTTTGTTTTTCGCATAATCTTATCCTGTTTAATATCTGTCTTCTCGTTCCCATACATCCTCCGCAATGAATAATCAAATCGTATTTTGATAAATCGGTTGGAAAATCTTCTCCCGCCGTGTAATCGATGTCGAATGTAAAACCGAATTTATTTTTAAGCATATTCGGAATTTTAACTCTTCCTATGTCGCCTTCCATTGGAATATGGGTGCAACTTTCCGCTATAAGTATTTTGCTTTTTTTATTAAGATTATCTATGAAATCCGCTCCTTTTTTGTATATTTTTTCATCTCCTTTATATCTAGCAAAGAGAATCGAAAAAGATGTTAAAGCGCTTTCTTTGGGCTTTAATTTTTCAACTTCCTTAAAAACCTGCGAATCGGTTATTATAACTTTCGGAGGCTTATTCAAACTTTTTAAAGCGACTTCAAATTTGTCGAAAGTAGCGCAAATAACTATCGCTTTATTGTCGAGTATATCTCTTATAGTTTGAACTTGAGGGAGAATTAATCTTCCTTTTGGAGCTTGTTTATCTTGAGGCATTACGAGTAAAA
>CAZUEE010000211.1:0-1800 GCA_964619175.1 uncultured Brachyspira sp.
TATACTCCTTAAAAATTATCTCCTATTATCGTATTTAAAATCTATAGAATAATGAGTAATAGCTTTACTAGGCATATAATATTTGGCGTTAGTATTATAATAATTGTAAACTTCATACCATGCCTTTGAATATAGATAATAATAGCAGGCTTCTTCTTTACTATACATTTGATAATCGTTGGTTAAACCGCCCGCGTCTATTATCTTACTCCAATATCTCATAGATTCAGTTAATTGTTTGGTTTCGGAGTTATAAGTTAAAGGTCTGCCCGAATATGAATAATCTACCAGACGAACTATTTTATTATTCAAATTAAATATATATTGAGAGCCAGACAACCATAACATAGATGACGGATAAGGATTTATAACATCTACAGCTTGAATTGTGCTACCGTTATTTATAGCAAGTCGTATCGTAGCTAAATATTTCATATCTTCCGCTTCGAGCAAAAAATCTGTTTCGTATCTTTTTGCCATATCCCTTATTTTTTCTTCAGGGATTGTCATTTTATTTCCCACTATCATATATTTTATTCCGCCAAGTTCCGTATAATCGGGTTCTAAAGGCGTATAAACAGGGTCTCTTTTGGCAAATAGAGGACTTACGGGAGGTCCAGAATTCATGTCGTAGTTTTCATCGTCCATCCAAGTGGCTCTTTGATAATTTTCCAAACTGTCTTGCTTCCAATTAACGCCATCAGTTGTAGAATATATATTATTTATAAATACTCTATCATAATGCTGACTATATCTATCTTCATTTTTAGTTAGAGGTTTTAAATCAATATCGGCATATACTTTAAAACCGTCATTTACAAAAATTTTATCCTCGCTTACTCTCGTCCACATCCAACCGCGTCTTATAGGAGCGGGAGCGTCCAAAACTTCCCAATTATCGGGGTTTGCCGTATCTAAACCATGTTTTATTCTATGATATTTATGTCTAGTTATTTCAAGAGATTTTTTATCGCCAATATTGAGCCCATCTGACGATATTTCCGTATAACCGCCCAAAATATATAAATAATCTTTGAAATAAACGACTCTTGCGCCTTTTAGTCCCATAATAGAATTAAAATTTTTATCGGGAGGTTTATTATTTACATTCAAACTAGGTTGAGGAAATCGTATCGGTTCTGTGGCTACTTTATAATTGGTTTCGGTAGTCCAATTGACCAAATCTGTTGTATAGGTTATTCCCCTTCCGCTTGTTCTAACCGATAGAGTATCTAACCATTCTGCATGTAAATCGTCTGCTTTTATATTAAGTATTTTTCCGCTTGCCGTTCCCGTTCTACTATTCGCCTTATACTCAGAGTAGTTTAGGTAATTCCATTCATGATATATTTTATCGCTATCTATAACCAAATTATGCATTTGTAAATTATGCCAAGCGTTATTCATAAAGTCATCATGATAATCTTTTTCATGCCCTACCATTCTATTTTTTATATAAGGCAAATTTTTAGCGTAAATCGTTATCTTTTTGTCGTCATCTATCCTTAAAATCAAATTACTTGCAATTTTTGTAGTAGTCTTTGAAGCCTCATTATAATTATACATAGAATCAGCCAAAACGAACCATTGCCCTTTGAATTTGAATCTCTTTCCAAAGCCTCCAAAAACCGCTCCGTCTTGAGCTACTTCGGGGCTTACATCCATACGAGCATTGGTATAATCTCCATAAGGATTAACGGGAAATTTAGTAGCTTTAGGCATTAAAACCGACTCTACCAATTCCCTTTTGCATCCAAACGCTAAAAGACAAATTATAAATATAAAATATAAATATCTTTT
>CAZUEE010000212.1:0-1797 GCA_964619175.1 uncultured Brachyspira sp.
AAAATAAATTTAAAATTAATTAATTAAAAAATTAAACGATTTTTATATAATTTGCAAAAAAAGAATATTTATGATATATTGCATTTATATGTGCCTATAGCTCAATTGGATAGAGCGTCAGATTGCGGTTCTGGAGGTTGGAAGTTCAAATCTTCTTAGGCACGGGGCACGGTGGTAAGATTGGAGAGATGTCCGAGCGGTTGAAGGAGCGCGATTGGAAGTCGCGTATATGTAACAGTATCGTGGGTTCGAATCCCACTCTCTCCGAACGATTTTACAATCGTTTACATCTCTTATAGCGGGTTTCTGCGGCAATTTATGATGAATCCGCCAGGTTCGAAAGGAAGCAACGGTAAGTCAATCGAATTGGGCGCCAGATTCTCCGTTATAAGGGGCTTTATTAATTTTACGCTTTGAAATTATTAAAAAATTTATTTTGAAAAATTGAGAAAATTCTAATCTATATATTGACAAATTATTGTATTTTTATACAATATACAATATTAATTTTTTGGAGATATTAAATGGCTACTACTAAAAAGAAAGAAACTTCCGAAATAAAAAAAGACGGTAAAAGCGAGGCTATAGAAGCTATTACCGACCAAATAAATAAAAAATACGGAGCAGGTTCTTTTATGCGACTTGGCAGTAATAAAACTGTTAATGTCGATGTAATTTCTACCGGAGCTTTGACTTTAGACCATGCTTTGGGAGTTGGCGGAATACCAAGAGGAAGAATAACCGAAATATACGGACATGAAGCTTCTGGCAAAACAACTTTAACTCTTCATATAATCGCAGAAGCGCAAAAGGCTGGAGGATACGCCGCATTTATAGATGCCGAACATGCTTTAGACCCGATTTATGCAAGCGCTTTGGGAGTGGATATTGATAATTTATATATTTCGCAGCCAAATTCTGGAGAAGAGGCTTTGGAAATATTGGAGAAAGTTGTTTCTTCGACCGCTTTCGATATAGTGGTAGTGGATTCGGTAGCGGCTTTGGTTTCGAGAGCGGAACTTGCGGGAGATATAGGAGACGCTCATATAGCTTTGCAGGCCCGTCTTATGAGTCATGCGTTAAGAAAATTAACTGCGATAATAAGCAATACCAATACGGCAGTGATATTTATCAATCAGCTTAGACAAAATATAGCGACTACGGGATATGGGGCAGGTCCTACAGAAACTACTACGGGAGGAAAAGCTTTAAAATTTTATTCTTCCGTTAGACTCGACATTAGAAGAACGGAATGGATAAAAAAAGGAGACGAAACCATAGGGCATAAGGTAAAAATTAAAGTAGTAAAAAATAAATTATCCGCTCCTTTTAAAGTGGTTAATTTGGAAATTATATTCGGACATGGAATATCTACTGAAGGTTTATTAATCGATTTGGCAATGGAAGCGAAAATTATCACAAGAAGCGGAGCTTGGTTTTATTATAACGGAGAACAAATCGCTCAAGGAAAAGAAAAAGTTAGAGAGCTTTTATCTTCAGACGCTAAAATGAGATTGGAACTTGAAATACAAATAAGAGAAAATTTAAATATGGGCGGAATAGAGAAAGTCAAAGAAGAACTTGCAGAATATTTGGAAAGTCAAAAAAACGGAAGCGACAAATTGAATAAAGAAAATAAAGATAAAGAAAGTAAAAAAGAAGATTCTAATTCAAGTAAAGCGGATATGAATGATTTGTTGATTAATGTAGAAAAATAATAAAAGTCAATGTAATCAATATTTTAAAATTTTTTATCTAGATTGCAATTACTTCGCCCTCGTACACTCTGTGTGCCTA
>CAZUEE010000213.1:0-1700 GCA_964619175.1 uncultured Brachyspira sp.
TGTCAATAAAATATTATTTCATTAAATATTAAAGTTGACAAAATTTTTAAATATCGTATAGTATGAAATTAAAAATTTTAATGGAGATTTTTTAATGAAAAAAATATTAGTGGTATGCAGAACGGGAATGGGAACAAGCATGCTTTTAAAAATTAAGGTGGAACAAATAATATCTTCGTTGAATCTCGATGCAGAAGTATATCATGATGTAACTTCGGCTATAAGCGGATATAACGATATTGACATACTTGTAACTATGAAAGATTTAGCAGATGAATTTACAGGAAAATTTCCCATTGTAATAGGTGTAGAATCAATAAATAAAGAAGAAATAAAGTCTAAAATTTTAGAGGCTTTAAAATAATATTTTACTTGGAGAATAAATGAATTCTATTTTAAATTTTTTAGTTTATGATTTACTCGGAACTAGTTCTATATTAGTGGGTTTTATAGCTATGTTCGGATTAATTTTGCAGAAAAAAAGCTGGGATAAAGTAGTTATAGGGACTATAAAAACTATTGTAGGTTTTGTTATTTTTAGCGCCGGTTCTTCGCTTGCTACACAGTCTTTAAATTCTTTTCAAACATTATTTACGAAAGCTTTTAATTTGGAAGGAGTTTTACCGTTGGCGGAAGCGGTAACGGCGTTAGCTCAAAATAAATTTGGTTCGATAGTAGCGTTAATAATGGTTCTAGGATTTGTAGCCAATTTAATAGTAGCTAGATTTACGCCATTAAAATATATATTTTTAACGGGACAACATAATTTATATTTAGCCGCTCTTTTAACAGTTATATTTAAAGCGAATGGAATATCGGACGGGATAACCATAGTTTTAGGAGCTATTATATTGGGTATTTCTGCTTCTCTATTCCCCGCAATAGCGCAAAAAGGTATGAGAAAGATTACAGGCGAAGACGAACTTGCTATGGGACATTATGTTACTATAGCTTATGCAATTTCAAGTTTTATAGGTTCAAAAATTGGTAATCCAGAAGATAGCACGGAGAAATTAAAATTGCCAAACTGGTTAATGATATTTAAAGATTATATAGTTTCGGTAACATTATCCGTAGCGGTATTTTATTATATATCCTCTTTTATAGCCGGAAGAGAAAATGTCGAGGCTTTATCTGGCGGGGTAAGTTGGATTTTATTTCCTTTCTTGCAATCTTTATCGTTCGCAGCATCTTTATTTATAATAATAACGGGAGTAAGAATGGTATTGGGAGAGATAGTATCTGCTTTTGTAGGAATATCGGAAAAACTAATCCCTAATGCAAAACCAGCTTTGGATTGTCCCGTAGTATTCCAATACGCTCCTACAGCTACCGTGCTAGGTTTTTTATCGGCTTATATAGGCGGATTAATATGCATACCTGTCTTTATTCTTTTAAAATCTCCCGTAATTATACCCGTTGCAGTGCCTTATTTTTTTATAGGCGCTACCGCTGGAGTATTTGGAAATGCTTCTGGCGGTTGGAAAGGCGCTATAGCTGGAGGTTTTATAACGGGAATACTAATTGCAGTAGGACCAGCTTTGATTTATCCTATAATGAGTTCTATAGGCTTAACGGGAACTTCTTTTCCAGAAACTGATTTTGTAAGTGTAGGAATAATACTTAATTTTATATTAGGATTTTTTAATTAAACCTTGATAAAACTTTATTTTATTGTTATATTTTATTTACAATTACTT
>CAZUEE010000214.1:0-1644 GCA_964619175.1 uncultured Brachyspira sp.
TGGGTCATCACCCTGTGCAATTTGGTTTGGTCCTGCCCAACGACTTTCTTGACTTCTGTCAGCTACTATAAAGGTTAAATATTTAGTTCTCGCCTCTAATGTAGTCATAGTGTTAGCGTAAAGACCTCCAACCGTATGAAGCGGTTTTCCATTTTGTTTCCTTTCACTCCATTCAATATTTGCTATAGCCTGAAGGTTATTGTAAAATCCGAGTTTTTTTCCTCTTGTTATTTTTACATCTCTATAACGCGTTATAACCGCTCCCATAAATTTTTTGATTATAGTATTGTCTTCTTTCCAAACTATATCGCCATTTTCGTTGAAGTAATAATAATCTTGGGCGCTATATCTTCCATCAGTATGTCTATTTTGGAAATTATTTTGATCTCTGTTATTTGCTTTATTTCTGATAGCGAAAACTTTTCCATCGTTCATGCCCTTTCTATTGATTTGGTCTAGCCATAACTGTTTCAATTTATTTGTGTCTTTATAGCTTACATTAGTGAAACCTGTTTTGACTACAAAAGGAACTCGAAGGTCGTAATAATCGCCCGGATTGTCGTCTGGTAAACTTGGAGGAGTATCGCCGCCCGGAATATTCGTATTACCACCGGTATTATTAGTATCGCCCGGATTATCTGGATTTTCAGGTAAACCACCGCCATCGGTTTCACTCGTATAACCTCTTCTTCCGCCGCTTCCCGTAATCGCATCGCCACTGCAAGCAATTATGCCAATACTAAATATAGTTATTAATAATATAACAACTATTCGCCTTAAAACTTTTAATGCTTTTATATCAACCATAATACACTCCTTATTTAATTAATTATTTTAATTAAATCATAGGTTCTATCCTATATCCATAATATAACAATTATTTAGCAAAAGTCAAATATTAAAAAAATAACAAAAATAAGAAGTTAACATAAAGAAATAAATTTATAAAAAAAAGTTAACATAATTCGATAATTATTGACTATACCACGGTGCGGATAAACCAAATTTTTACCTTCATTGTAAATTTACGACAAGTAAGTCTCACAAATCCACACAAAATAAAATTCTCAACTTTAATAACAAGAGGCTTTCTCTTTGTGCCTCTGTAGAAACCACCTTGTTATTTAGAATTCGTTAACTTTACTTAATAACAATGTGGCTTCAGCCCATTGTGTTAATATACAGATAGAAACCTATCCTATAACACCTCCGGCAAATCTTCAAGAAGCCTAATTTCTCCGCTCATTAGTTTATTCATTATCCCGCTTTTCATTTTCTTAATCTCCTCTTTCTGCTCCTTCAAATTATCAATTTCAGCGTCAAGTAAACTTAAAAACTTGCCTATATATTCTTGTTCTTTTATACTTGGATATGGAACTAATATATCTTTACAAGCATTAAATTTTATTTGTTTTCCATGTCTAATTCCTTCAGCATAAGGTCTTAAATCTTTAATGAATTTATAACTTTTAAAATAATATTTGTAAAAATAATGAGACATTTCTGTTTTAGGTTTTAATACGGTATATGCGGGGCTTATAATTCCTTCATAGTCGGAGTATTCAAATCCTCCTTGAAACGACATTAAACTTATAACAAAACAACCTTTTTTTACCAATTTATAATTAGATAAACTTTCTTTTT
>CAZUEE010000215.1:0-1628 GCA_964619175.1 uncultured Brachyspira sp.
CGCTGAGTGGGATGTGAATTATAAGAGTGAGAAAACAGTATATAAGAATCATCAAATCAAATAAATAACTATTATGGAAGAAAATGTAAAAATCCTGCTTTGTGAGGACGATGAGAACCTGGGTATGTTGCTTCGCGAATACTTGCAGGCCAAAGGTTATCAGGCAACTCTGTGCCCCGACGGAGAAGTAGGCTACAGAGAGTTTATGAAGGACAAGTATGACATCTGCGTGCTTGATGTGATGATGCCTAAAAAGGATGGCTTCACTCTGGCTCAGGAGATAAGGCAGTCGAATGCTGATGTGCCAATCATCTTCCTTACAGCCAAGACTCTGAAGGAAGACATACTCGAAGGCTTCAAGATAGGTGCCGACGACTATATCACCAAGCCTTTCTCTATGGAGGAGCTTGTGATGCGCGTGGAGGCAATACTGCGCCGTGTACGTGGCAAGAAGAACAGGGAGTCGACAGTTTACCATATCGGCCGCTTCACGTTCGATACTCAGAAGCAGCTGCTCACTATCGGTGACAAGCAGACTAAGCTTACCACAAAGGAGAATGAGCTCCTGGCTCTGCTGTGCAGCCATGCCAACGAGATATTGCAGCGTGACTTCGCACTGAAGACCATCTGGATAGATGACAACTATTTCAACGCACGCTCTATGGATGTCTACATCACAAAGCTGCGTAAGCATCTGAAGGATGATGACCAGATAGAAATCATCAATATCCACGGTAAGGGATACAAGCTTATCGTGCCAGAGCAGTCATAATAAGCATTGTCCTGTAACACACACATTACGGAATAAAACAAGGGAAAAGCCCTCAGCTCATCAGAGCTGAGGGCTTTCTTTGTGAGGTACCTAGCAGAGTCGAACTGCTCTCCACGGTTTTGCAGACCGTTACCTAACCGCTCGGCCAAGGTACCATAGCCTTATTTGCGGATGCAAAGGTAAGACAAATATTTAAATCTACAAAATATATCAGTGGCTTTTTTTCTTAAAACATTCTGGTTGGCCTCGTTTTTTGCCCTGTTGCCTGACTATGGCATCGTGGAGTGCACATCCGGCGCAACCATAACAGTGGTCATTGGCTCTGCGTATATCGACATAAATCCTGCGTATGGCATAAGCCAGACATGCCGCTATGACGACAGCTATGATGACATACTGTATGTCCATAATCACAAGCCTGTGTTTTACATCCTGATTTCCTTGAGAATCTCAGACATGCGCTGTTTGGTCTTGATGGTGGTAGGCACAAGAGGCAGACGGAGCACATTCTCAATCATACCCATGTCGTTGAGCAAGGCTTTGCAGCCGGCAGGGTTGCCGTCGACAAAGAGCAACTTGTAGAGTTCGGTGCATTTGTGGTGTATGGTCCTTGCGGGTGAGTACTCACCATTGCATTCCAGACGAATCATGCGGCTGAACTCTTTTGGAAGCGCGTTGCCTATGACCGATATTACGCCTGCGGCTCCACTTGCTATCATAGAGAAGGTGAGGGCATCGTCACCGCTTATGACATCGAAATTGTCGGGCTTGCTTTTGATTATGTCGTCTACTTGCTCCAATGAGCCGGAGGCTTCTTTCACTGCAACTATATTCGGGAAGTCTTTTGCCAGTCGTA
>CAZUEE010000216.1:0-1612 GCA_964619175.1 uncultured Brachyspira sp.
TTGCTTTGCTTTGCTTTGCTTAACGAATTTATAGTATGTCAAATCACAGTATTTTTTATTAACCATATTTAATTATCCATTCAATTATTTCTGGAAATTAATTAACTATTTATTACAGTATAATAAATAGTTAAAAAAAGTCAAGTATTTTTTTATTAATCGTTAAATTTTGTCGTCTGTTGCGATTTTCATTGTAATGACGATTTTTATTGAATAAAATAAAAAGGTTAAATAAAAAGCGCCTCGTTTAATAACGAAACGCTTTCATTTTATTAATTAATTTTATTTTTCAAATTAATTTTCTATCCAAATATCCGGTTCGAGAATTTTGTTTATAAGATTATAATCAACTATATCTATTCCGTTATAATAGAATTTTAATATATCTTCATAATCTTTTTGAACTTGAGCCATACCATAAGCGCCCCATTGACACATTCCTACTCCATGTCCGCTGCCTTTTCCCGTTATTATTATGCCATTATCGATTTTATTTATTGTAAAATTAAGAGAAGGCACTAATTTTGGAGAAAGAACATTTCTGAAATCTCTTGAAGAGATGTCGTTATTGTCTATTTTTATATTCATAGCTTTTCCCGATTTTGGGTCCATAGTTATTCCAAAAGAAGATTTTTCGTCTACATTAACTGAATAATTTGCAAAATCGTTGTTAATTTCTTTATAACTTAAAGCATTAGTCCAAGTTTTAATTTGAGCGTTGCAATAAGGGCACTCTACTCCTTCCAAATAAGGCACGGAGATTCCAAAAACATTTTTCGCGCTGTCGGTATGTCCGCCGCATAAAGCGCTGAAATATGTCGCTATAACTTTATCGTTATAAACCGCTATTTCATATTTCGTTCTATCAACCGCCTGTTCCACAGTCCAATTAATTTTTTCCTTTCCGTTATAAACTTGGTATTTTGTGGTATTGTCTACATCGTAAGGAAGTTCGTTATTATTTTTTAATATATGAAACATAGCGTAAGTTCTTGCCGCAACCGCTTGAGCTTTTAAGGCTTCCATTGGCCATTCGGGAGACATTTCATGAGGCAAAACTCCTTTAACATAATCTTCTATATTTAATTCGTTTATAACTATCATATTTCCGTTATAAGGAATAAATTTTAAAGTTCCGTAATATTCTATTCCGTTTAATGTAAATCCTTCTTCTGTTTCAAAAACTATTCCCTCTTTATAGACTCCCACATCGTTTACTTTAAGCCCCAATCTATTTTTTACAACCATAACTCTTTCGTTTGTAAGCGCCGATACGATTTTGCTTTCATATTTATAATTATAAGCTTTATAAGGTCCTTTAATATCTATCGTATAAGGAGCTTTTACATCGGTTAAATGAACTTTTATTGTAGTCGCAAAAACCGTTCCACTTATTATAAATAGAGAAACCGCTATAATTAAGGATTTTATTATTTTCATAATTTTTAATACTCCAAAAATATAAAATTAAGTATAAAATTAATATCGGAAGATTAAAAACTTACTTTAAAATAAAATATCCGTTATAAATTTTGTTTTTTATTTTAAGAAAAAATTAATTAATAAGAATTTATTTTGTCCAAAGTCACATTTTCTACATCAAAAGTTGGAG
>CAZUEE010000217.1:0-1578 GCA_964619175.1 uncultured Brachyspira sp.
ATAAATTCTATATAATTTGTATAATTAAAGTATGGACTTTATAATTATAATAATTTTGATTATTTTAAACGGCATATTCGCTATGTCGGAAATAGCCGTAATATCCGCTAGAAAATCGTCTTTAATGAAAGAAAGTAAAGATGGAAATAAAAAAGCGACTACCGCACTTTCTTTGGCGAATCAACCCGACAAATTTTTATCTACGATTCAAATAGGAATAACTTTAATAGGAATATTAACGGGAATTTATTCGGGAGATACGATTGCAAGAGAATTATCGAATATTTTAGTTAGTATTCATATTCCAACTATTTACGCTTCTTCAATAGCGAAAATAATAGTCGTAGTATCGGTTACTTATCTTACGCTTATATTTGGAGAATTAGTTCCAAAAAGATTGGGTATGGTTATGCCCGAAAAAATAGCAAAAACGGTAGCAAGTCCTATGATTATATTATCAAAAATCGGCGCTCCTTTCGTATGGATATTGTCGAAAAGTGCTTTAATAGTTTCAAAAATATTGGGAATAAAGGACGATAAAAATCCAATAACGGAAGAAGAAATTAAATCGATGGTAGAAGAAGGCAAACAGGGAGGAGAGATAAAAGAAGTAGAACAGGATATTATAGAAAGGGCTTTCTTTTTGGGAGACAGAAAAATAGAATCGATAATGACGCATAGAAGCGATATAGTTTGTTTAGATGTAAATATGAATAACGATGCAATAAAAAAAATAATATCTAAAAACTCTTTTGCAAACTACCCGCTTATAGATAAAAATTTGGATAATATTATAGGAATCGTAAGAATAACGGACATATTCGACAAGTTAAATAATCAAAAAGTAAAAATAGAAAAATTTGCAAAAAAAGTTAATTACTTTCATAACAACATGGAAGTTTATTTAGTGCTGGAAGAAATGAAAAAAAACAATATAAAAATGGGATTTATATCTGACGAATTTGGAAATATAGATGGAATGGTAACTCAAAGCGACATATTCGACGCACTTGTCGGAGCGGTTAGTGAAAGCAAAGAAAACGAAAATATAAGGGAAAGAAAAAACGGAGGTTGGTTTGTTGATGGGCAATGTCCGATTTACGATTTCTTGGAATATTTCGATATAGAAAATGAAACGGTTTCAAATAATTATAATACCATAAGCGGACTTATACTTGAAATATTGCAGCATGTTCCTTTGGAAGGCGAATCTATAAAATGGAAAAATTTAAATATTGAAATAGTCGATATGGATGGAGCGAGAATAGATAAAATTATAGTAAAGAAAACGATAAATTAAATTTCGGTAATCGATTTTTTATATCACAGACAAACCCTTTTATATTTATTATACTTTACTACAAAGCCTGCCTTTATCTATATAAAATTATTTTTAATTTTTTATTTTGTAAATTTCTCTTGTTGATTGCCAGAAGATTTTAAAAGTGTAACGGTGCAATCATGTCCGCTACTAAACCTAAAATATAAAGTTCCAGTGCCACCTTCAGTTAAATAAACTAGACACGACATGTCGTAATAGTCGCCCTCCATGATTTGTTCATTCCCATTCCAGTTTTC
>CAZUEE010000218.1:0-1537 GCA_964619175.1 uncultured Brachyspira sp.
ATTTACAAATTAAAATTTATAAAGGATATTTACTCATGTCGAACGAAGTTAATAATTCTCAAAGTGCAAATTTGGAAAAAGAAAATAGAAAAGAAAAAATAAATATATTGAGGAATATGGGGATAAATCCGTTTCCGAACAATTACGATGTGAGTTTTAAATCGAAAGATATAAAAGAAAATTTTGAAGAATTGGAAAAAAACCAAACCGAAGTGGCGATAGCGGGCAGAATAATGCTTTATAGAGTTATGGGGAAATCTTCTTTTTTAACCGTAAAAGATTCTACGGGAAATATTCAGGCTTATATTCAAAGAGACAAAGTTGGAGATGATTTTTATAACAATGTATTTAAAAAACTTATAGATATTGGCGATATAGTGGGAATAAGAGGAACTGTATTTAAAACTAAAACGGGAGAGATTACAGTTTATGCTAGCGAAATAAAATTGCTTACGAAATCGGTTAATCCGCTTCCAGAAAAATTTCATGGTTTAACCGACATGGAACTTCGTTATAGACAAAGATATGTCGATTTGATAATGAACGACGAAGTTAAAGAAGTGTTTATAAAACGTTCAAAAATGATTTCGGCGATAAGAGAGATAATGATAGAGCATGATTTTTTGGAAGTAGAAACTCCGATGATGCATCCTCTAATCGGCGGAGCGAAGGCTAAACCTTTTATAACTCATCATAATACTTTGGATATGACTCTTTATTTGAGGATAGCGCCCGAACTTTATTTGAAAAGATTAATAGTAGGCGGATTCGATAGAGTATTCGAGCTTAATAGAAATTTTAGAAACGAAGGAATATCGACAAGGCATAATCCCGAATTCACTATGATGGAAGCCTATATGTCGTTTGCAGATTTTCACAAGGTTATGGAATTAGTCGAGGATATATTTTCCAAAGTATGTTTAAAATTAAACGGAAGCTACATTTTAAAATATAAAGATTATGAGATAAATTTTAAACCTCCGTTTGAAAGAATATCTATGGTAGAGCTTGTAAAAAAATATACGGAACTTGACTTTGAAAAAATATCTTCAAACGAAGAAGCTTTACAAAATGCAAAAGATATGGGAATAGAGATTGATATAAGCAAAAAAAAACCGTCAAAATGGGAGATAATGGTTAATGTGTTTGAAGATAAAGTAGAAGAAAAATTAATTCAACCAACATTTGTAATAAATTATCCTAAAGCCGTTTCTCCTTTGTCGAAATCTTATCCCGATAATCCGGATATAACGGAAAGATACGAATTATTTGTAGGCGGAATGGAAATGTCTAACGGATTCAGCGAACTTAACGACCCTATAGACCAAAAGGAAAGATTCGAAGCTCAAGTAAAGGCAAAAGAGAGAGGCGAAGAAGAAACTATGGATATGGATTACGATTTTATCAATGCTTTGGAATACGGACTTCCTCCAACCGGCGGACTCGGTATAGGAATAGACAGAATGGCGATATTATTTTTAAATGTTCCGAGTATAAGAGACACCATATTGTTTCCTCAAATGAGAAGATTAGAATA
>CAZUEE010000219.1:0-1531 GCA_964619175.1 uncultured Brachyspira sp.
AGGATAGCAAAAATGCTATCCTTAAAAAATTAATCAAATAATAGTAAAAATATACTTATGAGAATTTGCTTATATAATTTATAATAAAAAATGCGAATAAAATTATCGGCAATATATAAGTCACATATACTTTCGAGTATTTAGGAAATTTTATTCCTTCGCCAGAATCTACCTCATTAATAAAATTATTCCATCCCCAACCGTATTTCGAAACGCAGAATATAATTATATAAATTCCGCCAAGTTCTACCAAATTATAACTCACTATAAAATCGTATAAGTCTAAAAAACTCGTTCCTTCTCCCATAGGTTGAATAAAAGATAAAACATTGAATCCAAGCGAAGTTGTTAATGCCAATAAGAATACTATTATTCCCACTATTATAGAAGCGAAACTTCTTTTAATTTTAAACTCCGACATAGTGAAAGCTATCAGATTTTCAAATACCGCAACCACGGTAGTTAAAGCTGCCATCGATAAAAATATAAAAAATAAAGTTCCCCATAATCTTGGCAAAGGCATAGAGTTAAATATATTCGGCAAAGTAACGAAAGCTAAACCTGCTCCTTCTCCGGGATTTACTCCGAAAGCGAAACATGCGGGAAATATTATCAAACCCGCAAGCAATGCGATTGAAGTGTCGAGTATGATTATTATTATCGATTCATTCGTAATCGATTTTTCTTTTCCTATATAACTTCCGAAAATTGTCATACTTCCGACTCCTATTCCCAAAGTAAAGAAAGCTTGTCCCATAGCGGCGTATATTACTTCTAGGAAATTTTCTATTCCGCCTTCGTTAAATATTTTTCCCAAATCTGGAAGCAAATAAAATTTTACTCCCTCCATGGCTCCGGGCAAGGTTATGGCTCTTATTATTAATATTATTATTATAATAAAAAGCAATGACATCATGAATTTTGTAGATTTTTCAACGCCTCTTTGAAGTCCTTTAAAACAAATTAAACTTCCAAGAAAAACCGTTATAAACAAACTTAAAACCATAATTTTAGGATTTGAAAGCATAGAACCGAAAAAGTTTCCTATGTCTTCGGGAGTAAGCCCTTCGGTAATTCCGCTAAACATATAATAAACGTAGGTTATACTCCAACCTGTCACGCTCGTATAGAACATCATTAATATTAGACATCCGAGCATTTGAATATAACCGATTAAATGCCATTTTTGTCCCTCTTTTTCCAAAGACTTATAAGAGCCTACAATATCTTTTTGTCCTCCTCTTCCGATACTAAATTCCATTATCAATATTGGAAGTCCTATTATAGCCAAGCATATTAAATAAATTAAAACGAAAGCAGCGCCTCCGTATTTTCCCGTTATATAAGGAAATCGCCATATATTTCCAAGTCCTATGGCGCATCCCGCCGAGACTAATAAAAAGCCCATCCTACTCGATAATTTTTCTCTTTTTTGATTGTCATTTTGCATTCGGCAACTCCTTAAATTTATTTTATAATTTTCGTATTATACAATAAATAAAAATTACTTCAAGTAGTAATATAATAAAAA